>JBJMIY010000114.1:0-3608 GCA_045806605.1 Rubrobacteraceae bacterium | reverse complement strand
GGACCCAGTTCGGGCGCTACACCTACGCCATAGGCTCGAACGCGGAGGCCGCACGCAGGGTGGGCATCGACGTGGACTGGCACCTCTTGAAGGTCTACACCCTGAGCGGTTTCCTCGCGGGACTGGCGGGGATCATAGACGTCGCCCGGTTCAATACCGCCTCGGTGGGCGCGCACACCCTGGACAACCTGGCAGCCATCTCGGCCGCCGTCATCGGGGGCACGAGCCTCTTCGGGGGCATCGGGACTATCGTGGGGTCGGTCGTTGGGACCTTTATACCCGCGGTCTTGAGGAACGGGTTCGTTATACACGGCGTCCAGCCGTTCTGGCAGGAGGTAGCCATCGGGATAGTCCTGATCCTGGCCGTCTTTATCGACCAGCGGCGCCGGAGCGCCGAAGAGCGGATGTAGGAGCACCTCTTTGAGGAAAGGAGGATAGAGTTGAGCAACCATATCCGGGTAGGACGCAGGATCTCGCGTCGCGAGTTCCTCGGCGTCGCTGCCGCGGGCGCCGGGGTAGCGTTCCTCGGGGGCTGCGGAGGCGGAGGTGGCGGCCAGGGCGGCGCTGAGAGCTACAGGCTCACCCTGATCGTGGGCGTCACCGGCGACGAGTTCTACACCACCATGGAGTGCGGAGCGCAGGCTGCGGCTCGGGAGTTGGGTGCCGACCTGACCGTGCAGGGGCCAGAGGAGTTCTCGGCCGCCGAGCAGACCCCGATCCTGAACGCGGCCATCCAGGCCAACCCTGACGCCATCCTTATAGCGCCGACCGACAGGGCGGCCATGGTCGCCCCGATCCAGAGCGCCGTCAACAAGGACATAACCGTAGTGCTGGTTGACACGACTATCGAGAAGGAAGAGATCGCACTGGCCCAGATCTCCTCCGACAACGTCGAGGGAGGCAGACAGGCGGGCGAGGCCCTCGCGAAGCAGATCGGTGAAGAAGGCAAGGTGCTCGTCATAAGCGTGAAGCCCGGCATCTCCACCACGGACCAGAGGCAACAGGGCTTCGAGCAGGCGATAGAAGAATACCCGAACATCGAGTATCTCGGAACCGAGTATTGCAACGACGATCCCACCCAGGCGGCGTCCATCACCACCTCGACCCTCCAGTCGAACCCGGATCTGAAAGGGATCTTCGGCGCCAACGTCTTCTCGGGGCAGGGCGCCGGAACCGGGGTCCGGCAGACGGGCAAGAAGGACCAGGTGAGCGTCGTAGCCTTCGATGCCTCGCCGACACAGGTGGAGGACCTGCGAAGAGGCAACGTGGACGTGCTCATCGCCCAGCACCCGAACGACATAGGCGACAAGGGCGTCCGGATAGCCGTGGATTACCTGAAGTCTGATAAGGAGCCTTCCAGCAAGCACATTACGACCGGCTTTACGACGGTAACCCGTGAAAATATCGACGATCCGGAGGTCAAGGAGTACCTCTACAAGGCGCAGTGCTAGGGTCCGCAAGAAACCGGCCAGTGAGTACGGCCCGCGGAAAGCACGCCGGCTGCTAAACTGCGGGCCATGGCCGCGAAGGTGCGCATAAGGCCCGAGGTCATAACCGAGCACCGCCTGCGCATCGAGATGTACGGGCTCGAGGACGAGGACATAGAGAACACTATCCGGATGAAGGGCTGGGCGTGGGTCCGCTCGCGCGAGGCCTGGGTCTACGCTGGCGAGCCGGACTTCGTGAACCGCCAGATCCGGGAGGTCATCATCGCTCTGCCCGACATGGCCTTCGACGAGTGCGGCATCGAGGAGTCCATCCGCACCGTCGAGGCGAAGGCGAGAAACGAAGAGGAGCGTGCCGAGGGCCGTGACCTCCTGCGCCGAGCTTTCGAAAAGACAGGCCAACTCCCCGAAGCCGCGGAGTTTCTAGAAGACTAGCCTGGTCCTCCGTTTGGACTATCGCAGACTCGATTACGCGAGCGCGAAACTTCCGAGCGCCTGTACGCGGGTTTTCGAGTATCTCCAGGGACATATTAGCGCGCCGCACACGCGCTTGACCGCTCGCCTGCGCCGGCAGTTCGCAAAAAAGTTAGCTCATTTGGGGGATGCGGCGCACTCTTTCCACCCGCTAACCTGGAGGGGAGATGTGCCCAACAACGCGAAAAGGAGCACGCAATGAAAACCTGGGTCAAGGTCGCTCTGGTCACCGCGCTCTTCGCCGTTCCGGCGATGGCGCTCGGCAAGGTCATCTGGCCTCCCGCGCCGGGAGGTCCGGAGCCATCGGCGGGACAGTTCCCCTTCTTCATCTTGCTTGCGGTGTTCGAGGCTTTGACGTTCGGCCTGGGCATCTCCTTCCTCCTTTTCGGATTCGCTCCCCTGCAGCGGGCTGTCGGCGCGACGTGGAGGGCCTGGGCGATCTACCTTAGCGTAGGCTGGTTCCTGGTCTCCTGGTGGCCGCACGACAACCTTCACATCCACAACGGTGAGGACCTTCAGGGCCTGCTCTACATCGAATACGGTTTCCACGTGACGCTGATGCTGGCGGGCATAGTCCTGGCCTACTCGCTCCTTACCATGCTCAAGCCCGGCGACGCCGGCGCTCAGACGCCCGGAGCGACGCCAGCGCGCGTCAGGTGAGCGCGAGCCGCCTGGCGGCACGGCCCAAACCCATCCTATATGTGGCGGCGGCCCTCTCGCTGCTCGCGGCCCTGATCCACCTGCGGATGATGCCCGGGCACTTCGAGGCGTGGTGGGGCTACGGCACGTTCTTCCTGATATGCGCCGTATCCCAGCTCCTGTACATCCCGGTCATGCTTCGCTGGCCGGCTCGACCGGTTCTTCTGCTCGGCGTAGCCGGCAACCTTGCTGTCGTGATCCTCTGGCTGGCGACCCGCACGACGGGGATACCCCTCTTCGGGCCGCACGCCGGCGAGGTCGAGGAGGTGGGGGCTCTGGATCTCGCCTGCACGTTCGCGGAGGTTGGCATCGTGGTCGGGGTCGGGGTGCTGGCGATGAGAGGCCTCGCGACGCAGGGGCGTATACAGATCGTGGTAGTGCTGGCGGTCTCCGCGCTATTCTTCTGGCACCTGCTGCACCTGCTCGCCGGGTCGTCTGCCCACTGATCCGGGAATTACTCGTCCGTGGGTAGCTTGATGAACGGCAAAGGGTTCTGTACACCAGGCACAACCGCCCCTACCCTAACGGTCGTTGCCGTAAAATGATACTGCCAAGCTAAGAGGCTCCGCCAATAGGCGAGTAGCGTATGTATCAAGAACCGGTGGGGAGGCTGCGGAATCGCCCTGAGAGCTGACAAGTACAAAATGTTGCCAGCCTATTGGCGGAAGCTCTAAGAGAAAGGAGGCGGCGCGGGCCCGCTCCACCAGAGTACGAAGCCCGCGCCACACACCAGGATGAGTGTACATGAGAAGCTGGACGAGCGTGATCTAAGTACTTCAAATTTGTGTTTGGTCGAGCACAGGGTTCGTCTGATAAAGAGATCGTTGAACAACTTAATGAACCGGAAATTGATTCGCCGCAAGTTCTCTTTCGGCAACTCAGCCAAGACGGGTACCCGGTATGCTCCGAATGCGGTACAGCTCCAGTTCCGGGTAAACACTGTGAGCCTTCCAAGGGACGGCGGAAGCCCGGCGTCGGCACCGGACAACG
>JBJMIY010000113.1:0-7378 GCA_045806605.1 Rubrobacteraceae bacterium | reverse complement strand
GGGTCGAGGACGTCGTCAACGAGGGCGACCGCATCAAGGTGCGCGTCCTGGAGATAGACAAGCAGAACCGCATCAGCCTCGAGAAGCTGGAGGGCTAGTGGCCGATCCCAACATCAGGCGTAAAGATCTTCCCGGGGGCCTCAGGGCCTTTACGGAGCCCCTCGCCGAGGCGACGAGCGTCTCTTTGGGCGTCTGGATCCGGGCGGGCTCCCGCGACGAGAGAGACGAGGTCGCCGGCATCAGCCACCTGATGGAGCACATGCTCTTCAAGGGCACCCCCGACCAGGACGCCCTCGGCATAGCGCAGGCCTTCGAGGGCATCGGAGCCCAGGAGAACGCGGCGACCGGCGAGGAGTACACCGTGCTCTACGCCCGCTTTCTGCCCGAGCACCTCGGCCGCGCCCTCGACGTTATGAGCGACATGATCCTCAGGCCGACGCTGGCAGATCTGGAGCGGGAGCGCGAGGTTATAGTCGAGGAGATCAAGATGTACGAGGACAGGCCCGACCAGATGGCCGACGAGTATCTGTCCTCCTTGATCTTCAACGAGGACCCGCTCGGGCGTCCGATCATCGGCTCGGCCGAGACGGTCCGCGGCGTCGATCACGAGACCCTGAAGAGGTTCCACGAGAACACCTACACCGCCCCCAACGTGTTCGTGGTCGCGGCGGGCAAGCTCGAGCCCGAGGACGTGCAGCGGATGGTCGAGGAGAGGCTCTCAGGGCTGCCCGAAGGCGAGCCCTTCGTCAGGGAGGCCAGCCCGACACCGCCCGTGAGCCGCTTCCACTTCAGGTTCAAGGAGACGGAGCAGTACCACGTCTCCATGGGCTCCCTGGGCATCCCCGCGAGGAGCGAGGACCGCTACGCGATGGCCGCGCTCAACAACGTCTTGGGCGGGGGTATGAGCAGCCGCCTCTTCCAGGAGGTCCGAGAGAAGCGTGGCCTCGCCTACGCCGTCTACTCCTACCATCAGGGCTACTCGGACGCCGGCGCGATCAAAACCTACGTAGGCTCCACAACCGGCAACGTGGAGGAAGCCGTGCGGGTAATAGTCGAGCAACTCGGCAGAGTAATGGAGGAGCCCGTCGAAGCAGGAGAGCTAGAGCGCACCAAGCAGCAGCTCAAGAGCTCCACGCTCCTAGCCCTCGAGAGCACCTCCGCCAGGATGAACCGCGTGGGCCGCAGCGTCATAACCGGCGCCGAGCTCCTGACACCCGAGGAGATCTCCGCCCGCATACAGGCCGTGACCCCCGAAGACATCTCGCGCCTCGCCAAACAGCACTTGAGTACGGACCAAATGTACCTCTCCGCCGTCGGCCCGAAGGAGCTCGACCTGGGGAGGTACCTGGATTAGCACTCAGCTAACAGCCCTCAGCAAGAGCAAAAAGCTGAGGGCTGTTAGCTGACAGCTTTCCGACCGAAGGGAGGAAATGCAGTTAGACAACGAGACCTTGCAGGTCGTGCCCCTCGGAGGGTTGGGTGAGATCGGCAAGAACATGACGGCCGTGCGCCAGGCGAGCGGGATGATCCTGGTGGATGCCGGTATGTCGTTCCCGGACGAGGAGATGCCGGGGATCGACCTCGTGTTGCCCGATTTTACCTACCTGCGGGAGCACGCCGACGAGCTTAAGGGCATCGTGCTCACGCACGGGCACGAGGATCACGTCGGGGCGTTGCCCTACCTGTTGCGCGAGTTCAACGTGCCGGTTTATGCGACCAAGTTGACGCTAGGGCTCGTGCGGAGCAAGTTGCAGGAGTTCGGAATCAAGCGCGGAGATCTGCGCGAGATCAAAGCCGGGGACAGGCAGAACCTGGGCGGCTTCGGCCTTGAGTTTATCCGGGTCAACCATTCCATTCCCGGGGCCGTTGCGATAGCCATTCGCACGAACGCGGGCCTCATAGTGTTCTCGGGTGACTACAAGATCGACCTCACCCCGATAGAGGGCGGGCCGATGGACCTCGGTCGCCTGGCCGAGCTGGGCAAGGAGGGCGTGCTCGCCTACTTCGGCGACTCGACGAACTCGGAGCGGCCCGGCTACGTGCCTTCGGAGAGGATAGTCGGGGAGACCCTCGACGAGGTGTTCGAGAGGTCGAAGGGGCGCATCATCGTCGCCTCCTTTGCCTCCCACATCCACCGCATCAGCCAGGTCGTCGAGGCGGCCAAGCGGCACGACAGGCTGGTGGGAGTAACCGGCCGGTCCATGATCCGAAACGTCCAGATCGCGCGCGAACTCGGCTACCTGGACCTGCCGCACGAGATGATGGTCGACCAGCGGGACGTCAACAGGATCCCCGACTCGGACATCGTCGTCCTCACGACCGGCTCCCAGGGCGAACCGTTGGCCGCCCTGAGCCGCATCGCGAACGGCACCCACAGGACGATCGAGGTCGGGCCCGACGATACCGTCGTGATCGCGGCGCACCCCATCCCCGGGAACGAGAGGGGCGTCTCGCGCACGATCAACAACCTGATGAAGCGGGGCGCGCACGTGTTCTACAGCCCGTTGAGGCCCGTGCACGTCTCGGGGCACGCGGCGCAGGAGGAGCAGAAGATCGTGCTCTCCCTCCTGAAGCCCCGCTACCTGGTCCCGGTGCACGGGGAGTTCAGGCACCTCAGGCACCACGCGAACACCGCGATCAGCCTCGGCATACCCGAGGACCGCATCTTCATCCTTGAGAACGGCGCCTGCCTGCAGTTCAGAAACGGCGAAGCCCACCTCGAAGAGAGCGTCGCCGCCGGCAACTTCCTCGTGGACGCAGGCGCCATAGCCGAGAGCTCCTCGGGCGTGATGCGCGAGCGCCAGCAGCTCGCCGAAGACGGCATGTTCATAGTAGTCGCCCGCATCAACGCCCAGAACGGCCAGCTGCTCGGTCCCCCGGACGTGATCTCCCGCGGCTTCGTGAGCCCCGAGAGCGCCAACGGCCTGGTAGACGAGTCGATCGACGTTGTTAGCCGTACCCTACAGCACACCGCCAGCCGGCGCGTGACGGACTGGGGCGAACTGAAGAAGGCCATCCGCCAGGACCTCTCCGGTTTCCTCTCGAACCGCACCGGCAAACGCCCGATCATCCTGCCGCTAATAGTAGAGGTTTAGATCTAACCCTCTACCATACCTTGCGGTTGAAGGTGTACTAGAGGCTTATGGGCTAGACTTGGGGCGTGGCTACTAGCAGGCGCGCCCCGAAAAAGTCCCAGAACAAGGCCTCCTCAGGCAAGGGCCGTGGCAAGCCGTCCCGCCGGAGGAGCGCCTCGCCGCTCGCCCGAATGCGCGGGGGACTATCTGGGGCGATCAGTAGGGAGGCCGTGGGGGTCTTTCTGCTCGCCGTCGGGTTGTTTTACACGGCCGCGTTCGTAAGTGGGCGCGGCGCGTTCCTCGGGGATGCGGGTACCTGGGTCGTCACCCGGCTTTTCGGGTCGCCGGGCCTCGCGCTCGCCCCGATAGCGGCCGTCGCCGGCCTTCTGCTCCTGATCGAGCGGCTTTCGGGGCGTGCGGTCGCGGGGGTGGTCCTCCTGCTGCTAGCCGCCGCCGCGACCTTCGCTGCTGGATTGCAAGGGGGTCAACTCTTCTCCGCGAGGCACTACCCCGAGGCGGGGGGGCTTGTGGGGAGCGGATTTTACTGGGGCGTGCAGGGTGTCGGCGGGGCCATCGGGGCTGCCCTGGTGATCGGGCTCCTGTACGCGCTCGGCCTCTCGCTCTTGACCGGCGTGAGCTTCTCGGCGGCCTTCGGCGCGCTGGGGAGCGCGGGCGGAAAGTTGGCGGGCTGGGCCGGAGGACTCCCCGCCCGAATACGCGAGGGTAGGAAGCGGCGGCCGGGGCGCTCGCCGAAGAGAACCGGTGTCCGAAAAGCCACTCCCGGGTCTGGCGACGGGAGAGAACCCGATGCCCCGGCCGTGCGGGACGTGTCTGAGGGGTTGCCCGCGGAAACGGGCGAGGTCGACGGCGCGCCCGACGGCACGCCGACGCGGGAGCTGGAGGTTGTGCTTCCCGAGCGGCGGCCCGTCGAGGCGTTTGCGGAAGAGCGGGAACTGGCGCCGGGCGAGTACACGCCGCCGCCGTTCTCGCTGCTCGGCCTCGGTCAGGGGGACCCCGAGCACGACGCCGAAGGGACCAGCCGCAGGCTCACCGGGGCGCTCGCTGACCTCGGGGTCGAGGCCCACGTGGTGCGGGCCGTCGTGGGGCCGCGCGTCACCCGCTACGAGATGCGTCTCGGGAGCGGGGTCAAGGTCGGCAAGGTCAGGAACCTGCAGCAGGACATCGCCTATGCGCTGGCGGCCACCGAGGTCAGGATACTCGCGCCCATTCCCGGCAAGAGCGCGGTCGGCGTCGAGGTGCCGAACACGAGGCCGGCCAAGGTAACGCTCGGCGACGTGTTCCAGTCCTACCCCGACGCCAACGACTGGACGCTGCCCGTGGGGCTTGGCAAGGACATCTCGGGGCGGGCGGTGTTCTTCGACCTCTCAGAGATGCCGCACCTGCTCGTGGCTGGGACCACGGGCAGTGGGAAGAGCGTCATGCTCAACGGGCTGCTCACGTCGCTGTTGCTCACCACGGACCCGCGGCAGGTCAAGATGGTGCTCGTCGACCCGAAGAGGGTGGAGCTCACGCAGTTCGGGCGGGTGCCGCACCTCATAACGCCGGTCGTGACGGACGTCAAGAAGGCCGCGAACGCGCTCTCGTGGGGAGTTGCGGAGATGGAGCGTCGCTACGAGGTGCTGGAGAGCGTCGGGGTCAGGTCCCTCGAAGGGTACAACGACAGGGCCGAGGTCCAGATGCCTTACGTGGTCGTGGTCATAGACGAGCTCGCGGACCTCATGATGCAGGCGGGGGCCAAAGTAGAGGACGCCATCATCAGGCTCGCCCAGAAGGCAAGGGCCGTAGGGATACACCTGGTGGTCGCGACCCAGAGGCCGAGCGTTGACGTTATTACGGGCATGATCAAGGCCAACGTGCCGAGCCGGATAGCGTTCGCCGTCTCCAGCCAGGTGGACAGCCGCGTGATCATGGACAACCCTGGCGCCGAGGCGCTGCTCGGCATGGGCGACATGCTCTTCAAGCCCGTCTCCGCCGCGAGGCCCTCGCGCGTGCAGGGCGCGTTCATCTCCGAGGCCGAGGTCGAGCGGGTGGTATCGGCCACGGTAGAGGCGGCTTCGGGGCGGGCCGAGGCGCGGTTCGTCGAAGAGGTGACCGAGCCCCGGAACGTCAAGGAGGACAACGACGAGCCAGAAGACGATCTGTTGCCCGAGGCGGCGAGCTTCGTGGTCTTGACGCAGCAGGCTTCTGTGAGCGCGGTTCAGCGGCGCTTCAGGGTCGGGTATTCCAGGGCGGGCAGGATCATCGACGCCCTGGAGCGCAAGGGCGTGGTCGGCCCCTACGAGGGGACCAAGAGCCGGGCCGTGGTGGCGTCTGCGATGGACCTGCAGACGCTCTTCGGCGAAGGCGACGATTCGGTATCATACCCCGAAAGGGAGCGGGATCTGCCCGAGGGATGGTAGCATTTATGGTAGTCTCTTAGGCGCCATGGAAGACGGGCAGCACACCCACGATCTGGTTCCTGACCTCGGGTCGGGCGACGGGGCCGCTATAGGCCGCTTTCTCGAGCAGAGACGCAAGGAGAAGGGCCTCTCCCTGGAGGAGGTCGAGCAGGCGACCAAGATCCGCAAGCGCTACCTCGACGGCCTCGAGCGCGAGGACTACGCCGTGTTGCCCGCGGGGGTCTACGCCCAGGGCTTCCTGAAGACCTACGCGAACTTCCTCGGCCTCGACGGAGAGGCCCTATCGAGGCAGCTCAAGAGCCGCAGGAAACCGTGGCGCGAGCGCGCGATCAACTACAACGGCGGGCCCGAGAGCGGCTTCGAAGAGCCCCTGATCGCGCCGACCGGCCTGCAAGGCACACAGAAGCGAACGTTACCGACCTCGGCCGTCGTGACGCTGCTCGTCGCCGTGCTCGCCCTGACCGTAGTCTTCGGGGCGCTGTACTTCGTGGGACGCGGCGTCGAAGCATCACGCTCCGGCGGGGATAACCCCCCGCCGGCCGGGAACCAACAAAAGCAAGAGAACGCCGCAAGCAAGGAGAGGGCCGACAAGGGGGCCGCTCCGCACAACGAAGATGCGGCCAAGAGCGCCGAAAAGCCGTCCAACGGCGAGGCCGCTGCCGCCCGCCAGAGCGCCCCCGCGGACAAACTGCGGGTCTCGATCAGTGTAAAAGGCCGGCCCTCGTGGCTGTTGATCCGCACCGACGGTATTCCGGTCTACGAGCAAATCGCCCAGCCGGGCTTCTCCGATACCTTCGAGGCCGACCGGCGGCTCTACATCCGGGCCGGCGACGCCGGCGCGGTAAACGTAGAGATCAACGGCCAAAACGCGGGCACGCTTGGTGCCCCGTACAGCATCGGCGAAAAGAACTACACCCTCAAGAGCGCAAGCTAGAGAGCGCAAGCCCCTACTCCCTGAGAACGGACGTACCGAACCCTCCACCGGCCCCGTTATAAGCTCTTGGGAGCCCGAGGCCCCTACAGTATAATCCGAGGCAGAAGATACCGATTATGTTCGGTATCGGTACATTCGTTTTTGGAGGATGCATTGGACAAGACCAAGGCCATAGACGCCGCCGTCTCCCAGATAGAGCGGCAGTTCGGCAAGGGTTCTATCATGCGCATGGGCGACGAAGAGCGGCAGAAGGTCCCCTGCATCCCGACCGGCACCCTCGCCCTCGACCTCGCCCTCGGCGTGGGCGGCTTGCCGAGGGGCCGCGTCGTGGAGATCTTCGGTCCCGAGTCGAGCGGCAAGACGACCCTCGCCCTGCACGTGATAGCCGAGGCCCAGAAGGCGGGGGGCCTCGCCGCCTTCATCGACGCCGAACACGCCCTCGACCCCACCTACGCCCAGGCCATAGGAGTCGACCTGGAGAACCTCTACTTCTCCCAGCCGGATAACGGCGAGCAGGCCCTGGAGATAGCCGACACCCTCGTTAGGAGCGGCGCCCTCGACGTGGTCGTCATCGACTCCGTAGCGGCCCTCGTGCCCAGGGCCGAGATCGAGGGCGAGATGGGCGACTCTCACGTGGGGCTTCAGGCCCGGCTGATGAGCCAGGCCCTGAGGAAGCTCTCCGGGTCCTTGAGCCGTTCGGGGACGACGGCCATCTTCATCAACCAGCTGAGGGAGAAGATCGGGGTGATGTTCGGCTCGCCGGAGACGACGCCGGGCGGGCGGGCGCTGAAGTTCTATTCCAGCGTGCGGCTGGACATCAGGCGCATCGGGGCGCTGAAGGTCGGCACCGACGCGGTCGGCAACCAGACGAGGGTCAAGGTCGTCAAGAACAAGGTGGCGCCGCCCTTCAAGACGGTGGAGTTCGACGTGATGTACGGCGAGGGGATCTC
>JBJMIY010000112.1:0-5027 GCA_045806605.1 Rubrobacteraceae bacterium | reverse complement strand
CGCTTGCAACGAGTCGTGGTCGCCTAAAGCCACCGTGGTGGTCGTGTAGTCCCCATCGAAGGCTGCCAACCAGCCAAGCGGACGCAGCACCCGGAATGCCTCGGCGAGTGCAAGTTCGGGACCGGGCACGTGGGTCAACGTCGAGTCGAAGACGATGGCGTCGAAAGCTTTATCCTCGAAAGGCAGTGATCTGCCGTCGGCCTCCCGAAAGGTGACGTTGGGCAGATCTGCGGCCAGGCTGCGAGCTTTGTCAAGCAAAGAGGGCGCCACATCGACGCCCACGACCGCACCGATGTCGGGCCAGCGGGCGAGTATCCGCATCAGCACTCCCGTTCCGCAGCCCACCTCCAGCACGTGCGCATCCGAGGGGAACCGAATGTCGCTGAGGAAGGCGCGGCGCATCGCCTGCTGGCGCGGCTCGGCACCTCGCGTCTCGAGGACGTCGGCGAGGCGTTCCTGCATGATGGTATCTAGCTCAGTAAAGGTGTCCCACACGTCCGGCATCGGAACAATCCTACTTTCCGCTAGCACCTGTAGCCAATATTAGAAGCGGATGTTGCGAAGGAGCAGTAGTGAATTTGTCCCGTAGCCTGGCGAAATTGACCAGGCACGCGGTAACAATGAGCTGCTGAGCCTCGCGGCCTCGTACCGGCTGCTCTCCCAGAAGGCGCTGCTTTTACCTGCTGCCGGGTCAGGGGTCGTAGAATTCGTCCAAAAAAGAAGCCGGGGCCCAGGGCCCCGGCTTTCGCAGTCTTGCTTGCTGGATCTCTAAGCAGGAGTTACGTTCTCGGCCTGCATCCCCTTCCTGCCCTGGGTCGCCTCGTAGGTCACCTTCTGACCTTCCTCGAGGGACTTGAAGCCGCTGCCGGCTATACCCGTGTGGTGCACGAAGAGATCCTCACCCCCATCGTCCGGGGAGATAAAGCCGTAGCCTTTCTCGTCGCTGAACCACTTCACTGTTCCCTGGGCCATATACTGGAGCCCCTTTCGTGTTCCTGGGCCCAACAAATAAACGCCACCCTCTCTTGCTGGGTGGCGCTCCGTCTGCTGTAACCCACCTTAACTTGCGACTTCAGTATAACAGAGATCGTACGGCGAGGCGCAACTCGGGCTCGCTAATGTCGCTGAGAATGGGCCGTGCCCCCTTTTCCATGAATAGAAAGTTACATCAGTGACCTCCTGTGCCTTTCTAACAGAGTAGTGAGCCAGCCCACCTATGTGGCAAACGTGGATTGCGGCAACGGCAAGACCCTCGCCCGCGAGCTTGTGCCTGAAGGCATCATCACGAACGTCGTCGCCCCAGCTCGAAATCGACGCCCAAGGGCACAGGTGCCTTATCTGGAGCAGATAAAGACCCGCTACGCGGCCGAAACCCCGTGAAGCGCATAGGCCGCCCCGAGGAATCGCCGCCACAGTGGCGTTCTTGCGAGCAAGGATTCGGCGTCTATCGCCGGGCAGGTGATACAGCCAAAAGGCGGCACCTCCCGATCCGAACGTAACGGGGTGCCAGGATTCTCCTGGATCTCTGGTCCGGCACAGGCCTTCCTGGGTTCAGGAGCGGTTGTGCTTCACCAGGCTCTTCAACGACTCGATGAACCCTTCGACCTCTTCTTCGGTGTTGTACGGGGCGAGGCCCGCGCGGATCCAACCACCCTTGTCGTGGATCCCCAGTTTCCTCGCCAGCGTCGAGGCGTAGAAGTGGCCGTCGGCGACGAAGAACCCCTCCTGCGCCAAGCGCTCTGTTACCTCCCTCGGGGTGTGTCCTTCTACCCGGAACGCGACTGTCGGGGTCTTGAGGACGCCGTCAGGGGCAGCGTAGAGCTTTACCTCGGGGATCTCGTGCAGCGCGGCGCGGAACCTCTCGGCCAGATCGGCCTCGTACTCCTCGATGGCCCTCATCCCCGAGACGAGTTTGTCTTGTAGAGACGTTCCATGACCCAGAGAGGAGATGAAATCTATCGCGCCCTTCGCGCCAGCTATACCCTCGTGGTTCTGGGTGCCGGTCTCGAGCCTGTCCGGTATGTAGTCCGGCGCGGGCTCGACCTTGTAAACGTCCAGGGATTCGAGGAGGTCGCGCCTTACGGCTGTCACGCCGACGTGCGGGCCGAAGAACTTGTAGGCGGAGCAGGTGAGTACGTCGGCGCCTATGGCGTCGCGGTCCACAGGGATGAGGGGAGCGGCGTGCACGGCGTCCACCGCGACGAAAGCCCCGACCTCGTGCGCCCTCTTCGCTATCGCGGCCACGTCGTTGACCGTGCCGACGGCATTGGAGGCGAGCCCGACGGCTACGAGCCTGGTCCTATCGTTGATCGCGCGCTCGATGTCGTCCGCTTCCAGGGTGAGCGTCTCGGGGTTGACCCTGACCCAGCGTACCGCGGCTCCTCTCTCGGCAGCGGCGAGGAGCCAGGGGTCCACGTTCGCGCGGTGGTCGAGCTCGGTCACCACGACCTCGGAATTCCTGTCCCAAGTGCGCGCCAGCGCGCGCGATACCGCGAACGTGAGCGTGGTCATGTTCGCCCCGAAGGCCACCTCGTCCGGCCCTGCGCCGAGGAAGTCGGCCATAGCCTGACGGGTGTCGCGCAGTATCTCCTCGGTCTCGACGCTCGTAGGGAAAGGGCCGTGCAGGTTGGCTCCGCCACGGCTCATGTAGCCCGACACCGCGTCGATGGCTGACTTAGCTACCTGGGAGCCGCCGGGTCCGTCAAAGTAGACGGCTCTGCGCCCGTTGTGGGTCCTCTCAAGTGCCGGGAACTGCTCGCGGACCGCCGTTACGTCGTATGTGCGCTGCACAAGATCCTCCTCGCCATGAAGCTTACCCCGGGCGAGTTTACAACAGGTGCGGAACCGCAGGTGATGCTAGGGTGTCGCAAAATCTTGAGGAGAGGAGAGCGGTATGGCACGTACCCAGATCTCGAACCCCAACCTGCCTGCACCGATGCGCGGGGGCGCCTACTCGTCCGGGGTCGAGGCTCCGGCTGGGAGGACTATCTACGTCTCGGGACAGGTCGCGTTCGACGCCGAGGGTAACGTGGTCGGCGAAGGGGACATAAAGCTTCAGACGGAGACCGTGCTCGAGCACGTCAAGACCGTAGTCGAGGAGGCGGGAGGCGGTATGGAAGATATCGTCAAGGTGACGGTCTTCATAACCGACATGGGGCTCTACGACGACATTCACGAGGTGAGAAGACGCTACTTCGAGGAACCCTTCCCCGCCTCCTCGATGGTCGAGGTCTCAGCCCTCATAGATCCCAGATTGCTCATAGAGATCGAAGCCGTAGCCGTCGTCCGGTGACACCCGAAAAGTCTAGCGAACGGGCACACCCGCGCGGGGGACGAGCACCCTATACAATCCGGGCGTGGGGTAGTTTGGCTCTCGCTTGTTCGAGGGCGCCAAGACAGGGACTGTCGGGGACGTTAGGGGGTTCGCCATGCCACTCGATTACACCTACCGCATCCAGATCCCGCACCGCACGGGCCAGTTTGCGAGGGTCGCCGGAGCGATAGCCGAAGGGGGCGGCCTGATAGGAGACGTAACGACGATCAACGTCGGCCGCGAGTCCTCGCTGCGCGAGATCACGCTCGAGATCAATGACCGCGACCAGGCCGAGCGGATCGTCGGGATGCTCAACGCTCTGGAAGGCGTCGAGGTCGTGTGGGCGCGTGATCGGGCGCTCCTCAAGCACGAGGGCGGGAAGCTCGTGATCGAGTCGGCCCACCCGGTCAGGACCGTTCAGGATATGCGCGACGTGTACACGCCAGGGGTAGCGCGGGCGTGCGAGGCCATCGTCGAGGACCCCTCGCTCGCGAGCGAGCTGACCATGATCGGGCGCAGCGTCGCCATCTGCACGAACGGAACGCGGGTGCTGGGCCTGGGGGATATCGGGCCTGTGGCCTCGATGCCGGTGATGGAGGGCAAAGCCGTCTTCTACCACCAGCTCGCCGGCGTCTCGGCGATGCCCATACTGGTCGACGCCAGGGACGTGGACACCTTCGTCGAGACGGTTGTCCGCATCGCGCCGACCTTCGGCGGGATACACCTGGAGGACATCTCGGCGCCGGAGTGCTTCGAGATAGAGGCCCGCCTCATCGAGAGACTCCCCCAACCCGTCATGCACGACGACGTCCACGGCACGGCCGTGGTCACGCTCGCGGCGGCGCTGGTCGCGTGCCGCCAGGCCGGGCTCGAGTTGCGCGAACAGGTGGTAGGCCAGATCGGGCTGGGCGCCGCGGGCTTCGGGATAGCCGCCCTCATGGTGGACGCCGGGGCCAAGAGGGTGCTCGCCTCTGACCCGAACCCGCTCTCGCACGAGCGCGCTAGCGCGAAGGGCATCGAGATCACCGACATGCAGACCGTCATGGGCGAGGCCGACGTGGTGGTCGCGACGACGGGCGTGCCGGGCCTCATAAAGCCGGAGATGGTGCGCGCGGGGCAGGTGATCCTGGCGATCACGAACCCCTACCCCGAGATAGAGCCAGAGGACGCCCTCGCGGCGGGGGCGGCGTTCGCCGCCGACGGTAAGAGCGTGAACAACGTCCTCGGCTACCCCGGTATCTTCCGTGGCGCCCTGCTCTCGGGGGCGAAGCAGATCAACCCCGAGATGAAGATCGCCGCCGCCGAGGTTCTCGCCTCGCTCACCCCCGAGGGCGAGCTCGTCCCGTACGCCCTCGATCCCACCGTGCACCTGCAGGTCTCCGACGCCGTGCGCGAGGCGGCCGTAGAGAGCGGTGCCGCCCGTCTCGACCGGGCGCCAACCAGCTTGTAAGAGGAAGCCCCCACACCACAACATCTTGAGCCCGCGAGGCGGGACTTCGTGTCAGCCCCCTACCTCGCGGCGCGACTGGCTCGCGCGTTCGTGGAAGAATGCGCGGTCGACCTTCATCTCTCCGAGCCCCGCCTCCTCGGGCCAGTCATGGAATACAACCGGGATCTTGAACCTCGGCAAGACCTTCTCCAGCTCGCGAGCCAGCGACTCGCTCTCCACTACCCCATCGGCCATCCGCACGAAGGCGACGGGACGGGCACCGAA
>JBJMIY010000111.1:0-9644 GCA_045806605.1 Rubrobacteraceae bacterium | reverse complement strand
CGGGCAGCCCCTGTATCAGGACGGGAACGTAGTCCTGACCGGCTCTGACGAGCCGATCTTCTTCGTCACCGTCACCAACGGCGGCGAGGTGCCCGAGACGGGCGTTGACGTCGAGGTCATCCTGAACACAAGGGCCGAGCGCCAGGACCAGACGGCGACCATCGGGCAGTTGCGGTCCAACGGCGGGTTCGCCACAGTGCAGGTCGGCGGTTTCAGACCCGGCGAGCTGGAGGAGACCGCAGGGGTGAGGGTCGAGGCCGGCCCGGTGAAGTACGAGGAGAACTCGAAAAACAACACCCTCACGGGGACGGTGACGTTTGGGTTGTAGGGGAGGACCGGCGTGGTAACGGCGATCGTGCTCGTGACGACGGAGGGAGAGAGGGTACAGGAGGCGGCCCAGGCGATGCTGAGCATTGAGGGCGTCACCGAGGCGTACTCCGTGACGGGACCCTACGACCTCGTCGTGATGGTGCGCATCCCCGACTTCGAGCGGCTCGCCGAGATAGTCCCCGAAAAAATTGCCCAGGTTCCCGGCGTCGCCCGCACCGAGACCATGGTCGCGTTCCGCGCATACTCGAACTACGACCTCGACAGGGCGTGGTCGCTGGGGTTTGAAGAGTAGGTCTGCGCGGACCCGGAGGTTATGAGGTATATCGGCGAGGGCGCACCCCTCACGCGGCAGCAGAGCGAGGCACAGATCTCCTACTTCATCCGTCACTGGGGCGAGCCGGGCTTAACCTCCGGGGAGCGACGTGGTCTGGTACGCCATCGACCCTACTGAAGCCTAGCTCTGTTCTTCGGCGAGGGCGGGACGGGTACCTTCTATGAGAAAGGCGACGACGTCGAGGAAGTCTCCGCTCTCCTCGTAGGTCCGGCGCTGGCGCTGGCTGCCGGTGCCGCCCTCGACTATCTCGAGCACGTTCAGCAGCTCGTTCTCGCAGCTCAGGTCCTGGGAAATGGGACGGAGTTGCTCGACGAGGGAGCGGGCCATCTCGCGGGCCGGGACGGCGACCTTCTCCTTGGCGTCGTAGAAGGCGGCGTCCATGCCGTGGCGCGAGGCACGCATCTTGTTCTCTATGGCCAGCTCGCGGTCGTAGGGGTCTTGCGGGCCGGTCTCTTCGAGGGAACGGGCGACGAGGCACTGGGTCATGGCGGTCAGGGCGACCGCGGGTCTCAGGCTCGTCTGGGTGTCCGGGATGCGCAGCTCGATCGTGCCTATCTTCGGATGGGGCCTGACGTCCCACCAGCAGTAGGTGTAGTCTTCCATGGCCCCGGCCTCGACCATCAGGTCCACGTAGGCCTCGAAGGACTCGTAGTCAGGGAAGGCCGGGGGCATGCCCGCGCGGGGGAAGGACTCGAAGATCTTCACCCTGGTCGACTCGTAGCCCGTGTCCATCCCCTGCCAGTAAGGGGAGTTGGCCGAGAGCGCCAGGAGGAGCGGCGCGTGCTCCGAGAGGCGGTTGTGGGCCGGGATGCACTCTTCTGGACCGGGGACGCCGACGTGCACGTGCTGGCCGAAGATCACCTCCCGCTGGGCGATCCAGCGCAGGGTCTCTATGACCTTCCTGTAGCGCTCCTGATCCGTGACCTTCTGGTCCTTATAACGTGAGAAGGGGTGGGTGCCGGCGGCGGCCAGAGAAGCGTCGCAGGCCGCGGCCCAGGAGGCGATCCTGCCCCGCAACTCGCGCAGGTGCTTTTCGGCCTCGGCCGCGGTCCGGCACACAGGCGTCTTGATCTCCAGGACAGACTGGAATAGCTCGTAGGAGACGAACTCGGCCAGGTCTTCCGGGAGGCGGGCCATGATCTCATCGATCTTCGGCGCCAGCTCCGCGGTCGTGGCGTCCACGACGTGGAGCTCCTCCTCGACGCCCAAAGTGTAGTCCGAACCGCCGGCCTTGAACTCTATCGGCATGGCGCCTCCTTCACCCTAGTGGGCTCCTCCGAGTGGGCGCCGGCCACCCGGTAGTCCCTGTCCAGCACACAAGTCGTAAAGTAGCCAGGTTGGTCTCGTAGACCGTCGGGCTCTCGATGCCATACTCCTGACGAATCGCCGCACCTTCTCCGGATCGTCCTCTCCGTCTATGCCAACCATGGAACGGTGCGCGTCACGGAATCCCCTAGAAGATCTCTCCCCTAGCGAGCGATACTATAACCGTTTTGATGGATAAAGGCCAAGAGCGGATTCTGGCTATCTGCAAGGCCCTTTCGAGCCCCATCGCCTCGTTCGTCTTCTTAGGACATGGGCCTCCTTGCTCTGGGCCTGCACACCGCCCTCGCTCCGACAAGCTGCTTCAGCGCGTCGACGCGCTGCTCAGGCGGGATCGATCCGAGGAGACTTGCCAGCCCTGAACTGGGCGAGTATCGCGCCCGATATCACCAGCACGGCGCCCAGCACCTTCAGCACGGTCAACTCCTCCCCGAGCAGCGTAATTCCGAGAACCCCGGCCACGACGGGCTCGATAGTCGCGACGATCGCGGCCCGCCCCGCGCCGAGGTGCCTGATGCCGAAGGTGTACAACGCGAAGGCCAGCGTCGTGTGTACCACCGAGAGCATCAACAGGATCAGGTAAGAGGTAGCCGGCAGTCCCACGAGCGTGTCGAGCGTCGGGAGGGCCGCGACGACGAGCAGCGCGGAGCCGAAGGCCAGGGCGTAGCTCAGGATCACGGGCGGGCTCAGGTGGCCTGCGATGGGCCTGCCGAAGATCGCGTAGAGTCCGTAGGTCAGCCCGGAGAGCAGGCCGGTGAGCAGTATCTTCGGGCTAACCTCCAGGTTAGCCGGGTCGTAGGCGCCTACGACCAGAGAGATACCACCGACCGTGAGCAGCAGCCCGAATACCTTCGCCGCGTTCAGCGGCTCCCGCAAGAACAGCCACGCCAGAACGACCACGAAGGCGGGTGCGCTGTAGAGCAGGATCGCCGCTGTGCCCACGGTGCTCTCGCGCACCGTGTAGAAGTAGAGCAGGTAGAACGCTCCGATCCCGACCAGTCCCAGAGGTAGTAAGAAGGCAAGATCCCGCCGTTCGACCCTGAGATCCCGCGCGCCCCGCGTCGCCAGCAGGAAACCGATGACGGCCAGCCACCCGACAGAGGCCCGCACCGCGACCAGCGACTCGAAGGAGACGCCCTGGGCGTAGAGGATCTTGGCGAAAATCCCCAGAGTGCCCCACATGGTCGCCGCTGCGGCGACCGCCAGCGCCCCGAGCAATCTGTTTTCGGTCGGGCCCAAATGTGTTCTCCCGTCCATTCTTTCGCGAACAATAGTTATAAGGCAAACGCAGTTGCGGCGCAGTAGCTATCCGTGCGAGATGCGGATGGTCGGGACGCCACGCGCTCCATAGCTCTTCACAGCATTCTCAACAGGAAAAGAGCCGCGACGCAGCACACCACGGTTGCCACCGCCGTCATCCACGCGAGCCCACGATCCCCGGCGCGCACCGCGAGCAGCCAGAAGAATGCGCTTGCCAGGGCGCAAGAGACCGCTCCCAGGAACAGGAACCCGCTCACCTCAGTGCCGGTCGAGCTTGCGGGCGACCTCGTGCAGGCCGACGCGGAAGCAGATGGAGCGGCCGTGCGGGCAGGTGGCGGGGAGGCGGCTGGTGAGCCAGTCTTTAATGAGGGCCTCCATCTCGGGCTGGGAAAGTCTGTCGCCCATCTTGACGGCCGAGTGGCAGGCTATGGTCGCCAGGATGCTATCTTCCCTGTTGTGGCCCGGGTCGGTGCCGGTTATAGCCGAGAGGGCGTCCTTGAAGGCGCCCGCGATGTCTCTATCCGCCAGAGTAGAGATTACCGCCGTCACGCGGATAGATCTCGGTCCGAAGGGCTCTGCCTCGAAGCCGTAGACGGAGAGCTCGTCGAGGCTCGCAGCGGCGATCTCCGCCTCCGAGGGCGAGAGCTCGACTACCTCGGGAACCAGCAGGCTCTGCATAGTGGCGGGGCTGTCGGAGTCGTGGAGCCGGTCCAGTATCGCCCGCTCGTGGGCGACGTGCTGGTCCACGACCCACATGGCTTCATCGGGCTCCTCCACGAGGATGTAGCCCGCCGCGAGCTGGCCTATAACCCGCAGGTCCTCGAGCGCCGGCAGCGCGCCGCGCTCCGGCAACTCCCCGTACGTACTGCGCTCCTCGGCGAGCGGGCGCGAGGCCTCGGCGAGGCGCTCGCGAGCCTCGCGCAGGTCCCGGGCGGGATAGTCGGGCCGGTCCTCGGCGGCGCGGGAGGCTTGCTCCCGCGGCGCGTACGAAGGTCGCGGCGAGAGCCGTTCCTGGGTGAAGGTCCGTTCTGAAGGGCGCGGGGTGGTTACGGTGGCCGGAGGGCGCCACTCGATGGCGGTGCGGACGGCGGCGGCGACTGCGTCGCGGGCGGCCCGCTCCTCGGAGAAGCGCACCACCTGTTTCGTGGGGTGGACGTTCACGTCCACGCGGCGGTGGTCGACGCTAATCTCGAGAGCCACGGGCGGGTAGCGGCCGCCCGGCACGGTCGCCCTGTAGGCGTCGTCGAGGCCGCGGTGGAGGTTCTCCGCCCTCACGAAGCGGCCGTTCACGGAGATCGTCTGGTGGGCGCGGCTACCCTCCGTTAGGCTCGGGAGGGCGGCGTAGCCGGAGATAGCGAACGCCCCCGACTCGTACTCGACCTTGCGCATGGCCCGTGCCTTTGCCACGCCTAATATCTGGGCGAGCCGCTCCAGGAGGTCACCGGCGGCGGGCAGAGATAGATAGTCCCTGCCCTTCTCCGTGAGGCGGAAGGCGACGTTCGGGTGGGCGATGGAGAGGTGGGTGAGGACCTCGGAGATCGCCGCCCGCTCGGCCCGCGGGCCCCTGAGGAACGCCCGCCTTGCCGGGACGTTATAGAAGAGACGGTCTACGACGACGGTGGTGCCTTTCGGGTGCGAGGCGGCGGCGACCTCGGCCTCCGCGCCGCCCTCGACGACGACGCGCGTCCCGCTCCCTTCGCCGGTCGAAGTGGTAAGGGAGAACGAGGAGACGCTCGCTATGGAGGGCAGAGCCTCGCCGCGGAAGCCCAAAGTGGTAACGGCCTCGATGTCTTTGACGGCCCGGATCTTGCTCGTCGCGTGGCGCAGAACCGAGAGGCGGGCGTCGTCCGGCGGCATGCCGGAACCGTCGTCGCGCACCAGGATGCGGGAGGTCCCGCCGTCGTCGAGCTCCACCTCGACGCGGGAGGCGCCGGCGTCGAGGGCGTTCTCCGCGAGCTCCTTCACTACGGAGGCCGGGCGGTCGACGACCTCCCCGGCGGCGATCTGCTGGGCAACCCGGGGGTCAAGGACTCGGATGCTCATGTGACCTCGATCATGGAAGCTTACGGCATTGATTCTCCTATGGGTCGGCAAGACCCACAAGTGGCGATTTTACAGGCGCGGCGGGCACTTTGTAGCCGAGCGTCAGTATTGGGGTTTACTTGAGCTGTTGGCGCAGATCGGCTGGTTCAAGACCCTGGCCGAGGGCCAGTCCGAACGACTCTATTCACCTGAGTGCGTGGAAGGGAGATCCTCATTGAAGATGCGGGGGCGCACTTTCCCACGGTCGGACGTGTAGAATCCCAGGCTATGCAAGACGTGGATCAGACACAGCAGGACGAGACGCGTCGAGAACCGCTGCCGTTCGAGGAAGTCGAGCGGCTCGTGGACCTCGTGCGCCGGAGCGGGGTAGGCGAGATCCGGGTCCGCCAGGGTGACGTCGAGATCTCGGTCAAGGCCAGGGACGAGAGCGCTGCGGCGACTGGCGCCGCCAGAGGTGCGGCGCAACAGGATGCGGCTGAGTCGGAGGACCTTTCGGCGGCCGAGAGGGACGGGCTACACCCGGTCCGCTCGCCACTGGTAGGGACGTTTTACAGGGCGCCGGCGCCCGGGGAGGAGCCCTACGTCGAAGTTGGGGACAGGATCAGGGCGGGAGAGATCCTCTGCATCGTCGAGGCGATGAAGCTGATGAACGAGATCGCCGCCGACGTCTCGGGCGAGGTAGTCGAGGTCCTGGCCGAGAACGCCAGGGGCGTGGAGTACGACCAGCCGCTCTTCTACATCCGGCCCGAAGAGTAGGGTCCAATGGTAAGCAAGGTTCTCGTAGCGAACCGGGGCGAGATCGCCCTGCGCGTCGTCCGGGCCTGCCGCGAGCTCGGCGTGAGGAGCGTCGCGGTCTACTCGACGGCCGACGCCGACTCGCTGCACCGGATGCTCGCGGACGAGGCCGTTTGCATCGGACCCCCGCCCGCGAGCGGGAGCTACCTCAACGTGCCCGCGATCATCTCCGCCGCCGAGCTCACCGGCGCGGACGCCATCCACCCCGGCTACGGGTTCCTCGCCGAGAACGCCCGCTTCGCCGAGATCTGCGAGCGGGTCAGGCTGAAGTTCGTCGGCCCCTCGTCGCGCGTGATCGCCAGCATGGGCGACAAGGCCGAGGCTCGCAGGGTCGCCAGAGATGCCGGAGTCCCCGTGACCCCCGGCTCCGACGGCGCATGCGAGAGCGTCGCGGAGGTGCGGCGCGTGGGGAGCGAGGTCGGCTACCCGCTCGTCATCAAGGCGAGCGCGGCCGGCGGGGGCAAGGGGATGCGCGTGGTGCGCGACGAGGCGGAGGTCGAGGAGGCCTACCTCGAGGCGAGCCGGGAGGCCGCGGCGAACTTCGGCGACGGCTCGGTCTACGTGGAGAAGTACCTGGAAGAGTTCAGGCACGTCGAGGTGCAGGTGCTCGCCGATTCGCTCGGTACCAGGGTCGCCTTCCCGGAGCGGGACTGCTCCATACAGCGCCGCTACCAGAAGCTCGTCGAGGAGTCCCCGGCCCCGGGTCTGCCTCAGGAGGCCAGGGAGGGGCTCACGTCGGCAGCTATATCCCTGATCGACGCTCTGGGCTACGAGGGGGCCGGGACCGTCGAGTTCATCTACTCGGACGGTGAGTTCTACTTTATCGAGATGAACGCGCGGCTCCAGGTCGAGCATCCTGTAACGGAGATGGTGAGCGGGGTTGACCTGGTGGCGGAGCAGCTCAAGGTGGCCTCCGGAGAGCGGTTGGAGGTCCCTGATGAGGCTCTGACCCCCGACGGGCACGCGATAGAGTTCCGGATCAACGCCGAGGACCCGAGGCGCAACTTCCTGCCACAGTCAGGACCAGTCGAGTTCTACAACGCGCCGGGCGGCCCCGGCGTCAGAGTAGACTCGCACCTCTACGCCGGCTACAGGGTCCCCGCATACTACGACTCGCTGCTCGCGAAGCTAATCGTGCACGGTGCCGACCGCGAGGCGGCGATCCGGCGTGGGATGAGGGCCCTGGACGAGTTCGCCCTCGTCGGCCTCGAGACGACGCTGCCGCTGCACCTGGCGATCCTCGAGGACGAGGAGTTCCGGCGGGGTGGGGTCAGCACCGATTTCCTGGCCGAGAGGGAGCTCAGGAACGAAAGCGGCCTCTTGCGGCTCGCCACAACCGGCGCCCCCTCCGCTTAGGCTCCTGCTTCGGAGGCGGGGGCTTCGGGTCCGTGCCTAGAGAGTCCATGCGCTCGATCCAGAGCTCGCGCAGCAGGACGGCGATCGCGGCCACGAGCGGGACGGCGATCAGGACGCCGACGAAGCCGAAGAGGGTCCCCATTATCAGCAGCGCGAACATCACTACCGCGGGGTGGAGGGAGACGGCCCGGCTCATTACGAGCGGCTGTATCAGGTATGACTCGATAGTCTGGATCGCCGCGTAGGCAAGGACCACCCAGAGGGCGTCTATAGGCGTGCCGATCAGCGCCAGGAGTAACGGCGGGATCACCGAGATCAGTGGCCCCACGAACGGTATGAAGGAGATGAGGCCGGAGAAGATCCCGAGCAACAGCGCGAAGGGCACCCCGATCAGGTAAAGCGCTACGGTCGAGAGGACTCCGATGAGGAGCATCGAGGCGAGCTGGCCAACGAACCACCGCTGGACCGTCTCGTACAGTTCGCGGAGGATCCGCCGCACCTCCTGCCTCCGCCCGGCTGGAAAGAGGGCGACGAACCCGTTGACGAGCGGCTCGGGCTGCGCGACGGAGTAGATGGTGGCAATGACGATCACGACGAGGTAGGAGATGACGCTCGCCACGCCCGCGCCGACGTTGGCCACCGTCGTCAGCGCGCCGCCCGAGAGAAAGTTGCGCGCCGAATCCACGACGTTTAGCGAGCCGAGCCCGAACGAGGTCCCGAGGCCAAGGGCTTCCCGCAACTGTCCTGCATGGTCCTGAGCGTTCTCGAGCAGCTCGGGGAAAGTCTCCCAGAGCTGGACGGCCTGATCCGCGATGGTAGGGGCGAGCGCGATGCCGGCGATCCAGATCCCGAGCACGAGGCCGCCGAAGACCACGAGCGTGCCAAGGCCCCGGCTCATCCCCCTGTGCTCCAGGTAGTCCACGGGGGCGCTGATGATCACCGAGAACAGCATCGTCAGCAGCAACACAAGCACGGCGACCGCTATCTGGTAGACGAGGTAGCTGGCAACCAGGAGCGCGAAGATGAGCCCGATGCTCACGTAGATTATGCGCGTCCGCGCGGCGTCGCTCGACCCTTTCACGAAATCTCCTGGGGAGCTTGATCGTCCTCCGCCATTCTACCCGCCGCCGCACGAGCCCAAAAACCGCGCGGCGTGCTAACCTTTTGTTCTTTGGTAATGGACAATAGAGGGAGCGTTTTGGCGAAAGACGCCGCAGAGCCGGATAGGAAGGAGCGCCTGGTCTTCGGCGGCATGGCCCACTGGGACGGCCTTGACCTCTTCGGCCCGAACTACATGAGCGTGGCGTACCGCCGAAAAGGTGAGATCCACGTCCGCGTCGAGCCTTCGAAGATCTGGAAGCCCAGTAATCCAACCGTCGAGCGCATCTCCCGCTGGCCCATAATCCGCTCGTTGTTTTTCTGGTGCCGGCTCCTCTTGCAGGTCGTCGGCTCCTTCTGGGTCCTTGTCTTCTTCGGGGCCTCGCTCGCCGGTCTCTGGCTCTTCGTGCGCCTCATGGAGTTCGGGAGCGGAGCTGGCCCCCTTGGCGGCGTCTTCGCTTTCTTGGCCGAGTTCCCGATCCTGCCCGTCTTGCTCCTCTTTTTCGCTGCGATGAAGTTCACCTCGATCGGACGCTACCACGGGGCCGAGCACAAGGCCGTAGCCGCCTACGAGGAGTACGGGGAGGTGACGCTCGAAGGGGCGCGGAAGTGCAGCCGCGTGCATCCGCGCTGCGGCACGAACATCCTTGGCTACATCGTCCTCGCCGCCCTGCTCGACCCGCTCGTCGGCTGGTGGGGCTACGCCATCCTGCAGTTCATCCTCATCTCCGAGGCCTGGTTCGTCCTCGGCAAGACGCGGCCTTCCATCGCCGTCGGCAACTTCCTCCAGAAGTACTTCACAACCACGGAGCCCGGCCGCGCCGAACTCGAGGTCGCCGTCCAGTCCCTGAACGAGCTCCTCCAGGCCGAGGAAGAGCGCGCCGCCGGCGGAGATCTCGTCCAGGCTCCCGCCCGTTCGTAGGCGCTCCTCTTCGGGCGCGAGGCGGTTCGCGAACCGCCCCTACTAGACAGGCTGCTGGGTCGGGCGGATCAGGATCTCGTTCACACTCACCCTATCTGGCTGTGTGACCGCGTAGACGATGGCCTCCGCGATGTCCTCTGAGTGCAGGATATCGAGCTTGTGGAGGCCGCTAACAGCCTCCCT
>JBJMIY010000110.1:0-8828 GCA_045806605.1 Rubrobacteraceae bacterium | reverse complement strand
AGCAGATAGGTCAGCGTCCAGAGGGATGATGAGCAGATAGGTCAGCGTCCAGAGCACGCCGCTGCCCACCAGTATCCCGTCGAACGTCATTCGCTATTTCTACTCTATCCCGCCAGGCAACGATGTCCCGCAGACAAGTCGTCGCGGCTCACCGAGCAGGTGTCGAGGAGCTCGGAGTGTGGTTCGAGGAGCACACCGAGACGGTTTGATCGAAGCTGCGGTTTGTGGTTGGTTCATCCGGGTATACAGACTATGTGCAACTTGACAAAGCCTCTACCGGTGTGTAACTCTTCACGCACTTGCGAGAGAGTGAGCGAGGAATTTTGAGCGAAGTTTCAGAAACGGCGCGGAAGAAGGTCTCGGGCTTGATGCTCAAGATCTCGCGCCTGCTCACTCCCCCCATCCACCCGCGAGTAGCCACGGGTGTCGTCCTACCTGCCCTACGACTAATTACCTGGGCGGGCCGGGGCGACGCCATCCGGTCCGCCTAGAGTCGCCGGGCGGGACCAGCTCCCGTTCTCCGGCCGAGGGTTTCTAGCTCGCAGCAATTAGAAGGATGGGAGAACCGTGGAGAACACCGCATTTAGAGTCGAATACAAGCCGCGCACCGGGAGTGAAGCCATGTGCGAGGCGCTTCTCGACGAGGGGGTCGAGTACCTATTCGGCTACCCTGGGGGCGCGATCATGCCGTTCTACGACGCCCTCCCCGACTACCCGCTAAGACACATTCTGGTGAGGCACGAGCAGGCCGCCGCGCATGCCGCTGACGGGTATGCCCGCGCGACGGGCAGGGTCGGGGTGTGCGTGGCGACGAGCGGTCCCGGGGCGACGAACCTGGTAACCGGCCTCGCGACGGCGCAGATGGACTCGGTGCCGCTCGTGGCTATCACGGGCCAGGTCGGCCGGCCCGCGATGGGCAAGGACTCGTTCCAGGAGACCAACGTCACGGGCATGACGCTGCCTTTCACGAAGCACTCGTTCCTGGTCGAGGACCCGGACGAGCTCTACCCGACGATGCGGCGGGCGTTCGAGATCGCACGCTCCGGCCGCCCCGGGCCGGTGCTCGTGGACGTGCCCAAGGACGTGCAGTTCGCGGCCTGCGAGCACAACGGCTACAGGAGGCTCAAAGAGACGCCCTCGCCGCTGGAGAATCCGGCGTTCGAGGCGGCGGCCCTATTGCTTCGGAAGGCGAAGCGGCCTCTCATCCTGGCCGGGCACGGCGTCACGCTCTCGGGGGCGGAGATGGAGCTCAGGCTGCTAGCCGAGCGCACCGGCGTGCCGGTCGTGACGACATTGCTGGGGATCAGCGCGTTCCCCGAGGACCACCCGCTGTACATCGGCTGGCCCGGGATGCACGGCGCGGCGAGCGTCAACAGGGCGATAGACCGGTCCGACCTCCTCTTCGCCGTCGGGATGCGCTTCGACGACAGGATCACGGGCGCCGCGGACAGGTTCGCTCCGAACGCGAAGATCGTGCACATAGACGTCGACCTATCGGAGCTCGGCAAGGTAGTAAAACCCACCGTCGGGATCGCCGCGGACGCGAAGGCGGCCCTGCGCAGCGTCCTCTCCCACCTCGAGAGCGGGGAAGATGGAGACGGATGCGACGAGTGGCGGGCTGAGATCGCCGAGAGCCAGAAGCCCGAGAAGCGGCGGGAGATGGACGCGCGGGACGAATACGGCCCGATCCGGATCATGGCCGCCATAAAGGCCGCGGCCGGTGAGGATGTCAGGCTCGTCACCGACGTCGGCCAGCACCAGATGTGGGCGGCCAAGTTCTTCGAGTTCACCAAGAAGAACAGCCACATAACCAGTGGTGGGCTAGGCACGATGGGCTTCGCGCTCCCTGCGGCGATGGGCGTGGCGTTCGCCTACCCCCAAGAGCCGGTGTGGGTCGTGGCAGGCGACGGGGGCATCCAGATGAACCTTCAAGAGCTTGCGACCATTAGAGAGTTCGGGCTCGACATCAAGGTGGCCATCCTCAACAACGGCTACCTGGGCATGGTGCGCCAGTGGCAGCAGTTCTTCCACAACCGCCGCTACTCCGAGACCCCCATCACGGGCCCCGACTACGAGCAGTTCGCCGCTTCGTACGGGCTCTCCGGCAGGACCGTGCGCGAGGGCGACGACGTGGAGGAAGCCGTCAGGTGGGCGCAGGAGCAGGACGGCTGCGTCATCCTGGACTTCCACATAGACCCCGAGGCGAACGTGTACCCCATGATCCCGAGCGGCATGAGCGTGCACGAGATGATCGAGGAAGATGACGCCTAGAGCTGCAACCGCCCTCAACCCGATCGAGCTTCGCCTGAGCGGCGGCATGCTCGCCCTGAACCGCCTGATCATGACTTTCCAGAACAAGCGGATGCCGGTCGCGGGTCTCACCGTCGGCCGCGACGCGGAGGGGATGAGGGCGACGATCGTGCTGGACTGCCCACCCGAGACGGCGCGCCGCTACGCTGCGCTGCTGTCCAGCCTCGAGGACGTGGAGGGGTTGGATCTCTCCGGCGACACCATCGAGGTCGCGCTGCTCGAGACGAAAGTAGAAGGCTGGCGCGAGTCGGCCGCGCGCGCGGGGATCGAAGCCCACGAGGAGGGCGGTACGGTCGTGGCGTCAGGAGATCCCGAGCGCATGGAAGCCTGGCTCGGCACTCTCGAAGTGGAGGACATCGTGCGGCTGGGGCCGGTGGCCCGGCCGGGAGACGGAGGTTAGGTGGCCAGGGTATACCACGAGGCGGACATTGGGAACGAGATCGCGCAGAAGAAGATCGCGATCCTCGGCTTCGGCAGCCAGGGCCACGCCCACGCGCTGAACCTCAAGGACTCCGGCTGCGAGGTCGCCGTCGGGCTCTACGAGGGCTCCAAGAGCTGGCCGAGGGCCGAGGATGCGGGCCTCCAGGTCATGACCATCCCCGAGGCCGTCAGGTGGGCCGACGTGGTCATGATGCTGCTGCCGGACGAGAAGCAACCCGCCGTGTATCGGAGTGAAGTGGAGCCCAACCTCTCTGACGGAGATCTCATGCTCTTCGCCCACGGCTTCAACATCCACTTCAACCAGATAGTCGTGCCGCCGGAAGTGGACCTCGGGCTCGTCGCCCCGAAAGGCCCCGGCCACGTACTGAGGAGGCTCTACGTCGAGGGTAACGGCATGCCCGCGCTCTTCGCCGTCGGCAACGACGCCTCGGGCGAGGCGAGGGACCTGATCCTCTCCTACGCCCGCGGCATCGGCTGCGGGCGGGCCGGCATCCTGGAGACGACCTTCGCAGAGGAGACCGAGACGGACCTCTTTGGGGAGCAGGCGGTCCTGTGCGGCGGGTTGACCGCATTGCTCAAAGCGGGGTTCGATACCCTCGTGGAGGCCGGTTACCAGCCTGAGCTCGCGTACTACGAGTGCGTCAACGAGCTCAAGCTCATAGTCGACCTGATCTACGAGGGCGGGCTCGCGGGGATGCGCTACTCGATCTCGAACACAGCCGAGTACGGAGACTACACCGCGGGGCCGAGGCTCATAGACGAGAGCGTAAAGGAGAGGATGCGGGACATCCTGTCGGACATCCAGAGCGGGAGGTTCGCCAAGGACTGGGTACTCGAGAACGAGGCAGGCGGGGCGAGCTTCCTGGCGATGCGCCGCAGGGAGGCGGAGCTCAGGGTGGAGAAGGTCGGGGCGGAGCTGCGGGCGCTCGCCGCCGAGGGGGTCGAGGCACCTAGCCCCGCAGGAGGTGAGAACAGATGAAAGAGAGAAAGGCGTTTGGCGTCTCGGATGCCGAGTGGTGTTATCACGGCGGTGAGTTCGTCCGCATGGGCGACATCCGACTATCCCCGGCCACGCACGCGCTGAACTACGGCACGGGGGTCTTCGAGGGGATAAGGGCGTACTGGAGCGAGGGCCGGGGCACCTTGCAGGTACTCAAGATGCGCGAGCACTACGAGCGCTTCGAGAAGTCCTGCCGGATGCTGCGGGTCGGTTTGCCGCACACGGTGGACGAGCTCTGCGACATAACGCTCGAGATCCTGCGCCGCAACGCCCCGCGCGAGGACACCTACATCCGGCCGCTGGCGTACAAGGCCGCCGAGTCGGTCGGGGTGAAGCTCGCCGTCGACGACGAGCTCTCGATCTTCACGGTCCCGGTGGGCAACTACGTGGAGCTGACCGGTCTCAAAGTCTGCGTCTCCTCCTGGCGGCGCACCCCGGACACCGCGATCCCCGCCCGCGGCAAGTTCACCGGCTCGTACATTAACACTGCTCTAGCGGTCGACGAGGCGCAGAGGGCCGGCTTCGACGATGCTATCTTCCTGACGCAGGACGGCCACGTCTCGGAGGCGAGCGCGGCCAATATCTTCCTGGTCCGCAAGGGCGGACTCATCACGCCGCCGGTCACGGCGGACATCCTCGAAGGCATCACGCGCGACGCGGTGATGGAGCTCGCGGAGAGCGAGCTCGATATGCCGGTTGACAGGCGCGACGTCGACAGGACCGAGCTCTACGCGGCGGACGAGGTGTTCCTCACCGGGACGGGATACCAGATCGCACCCGTCGTCCAGGTCGACGGCAGGCCCGTTGGTACAGGCGAGATGGGTCCCGTCGCCGCTCGCCTGCAGGAGCTGTACTTCAAGGCTGCCAGGGGCGACAATCCCGACTACGATCACTGGACCGTAGCGGTCGAAGTTGCGGAAAAAGCGGCTGGGTGAGATACTGCCGCCCCACGTGAAGGAGAACTACTAGACACCTTGCTCGTCTCTCGCGACATCCTACGACTAACCAGGGTGGCCGCCGGGCGAATTACCAGCCCCGGTATCTAGCCGGCTGTCCGCGGCCACCAGCCACAGAGCCGCACTTTGACCAGGTTTCAAGCGTAGGAGGATGAGAGACATGCGTCGAGTAGAGATCTTCGACACCACATTGCGGGACGGCGAGCAGTCGCCGGGGATCTCGCTCTCGGTAGAAGAGAAGCTGGAGATAGCCCACCAGCTCGCCCGGCTCAAGGTGGACGTGATCGAGGCAGGCTTCCCGATCACCTCCGAGGGCGATTTCGAGGCCGTGAGCCGCATCGCCGCGGAGGTGAAGGGCCCTACCATCGCGGGGCTCTCCCGCATCCACGAGCAGGACATCGAGCGCGCCTGGGAGGCCGTCCAGTGGTCGAACAGGCCTCGTATCCACACCTTCGTGGGTACCTCAGACCTGCACATCGAGCACCAGATGCGCTCGGATCGCGAGGACATCTTGAGGCGGGCCGGCGAGGCTGTGCGCTTCGCCAGGAGCCTGTGCGGCAACGTCGAGTTCTCGCCGATGGACGCTACACGTACGGACATAGGGTACCTCGCCGAGGTCGTCTCAGCAGCGGTCGAGGCGGGCGCGGACGTGGTCAACATCGCCGACACCGTCGGCTACACCACGCCTGTGGAGTTCGCCGCCTTCCTCAAAGAGCTACAAGATAGGGTGCCAAACCTCACGAAATGCGTGCTCTCCGTGCACTGCCACGACGATCTGGGGATGGCTGTGGCGAACTCGCTGGCCGGCGTCGAGGTCGGGGCGCGCCAGGTCGAGGTCGCCGTCAACGGCATCGGGGAGCGCGCCGGGAACGCCTCCCTCGAAGAGGTCGTGATGGCGCTCGTGACGAGGGGCGACCACTACGGTGTGGAGGTAGGCGTCGAGACGCGTCAGCTCGCAAACACAAGCCGGATGGTCTCGAACATGACAGGCTACGATGTGCCGCCCAACAAGGCGGTGGTAGGGCGCAACGCTTTCCTGCACGAGTCCGGAATTCATCAAGACGGGGTATTGAAGGACCGGCGGACCTTCGAGATCATGACAAAGGAGGATATCGGGCTGGAGGGCACGAACATCTTCCTCGGCAAGCACTCGGGCCGACACGCGCTCAAGGACGCTCTCGAGGAGCTCGGCTACACTTTAGATGGCGAGCTCCTCAAGCGAGCGTTCGTGCGGTTCAAGGAGATCGCCGACCACAAGAAGACCGTGACCGCGGCGGACCTGGAAGCTATCGCAGCCGACGAGGTAGGCTCGTTCGAGGGCAAGTTCGTCCTCGAGTCCTTCAGGGTAGTCGCCGCGACAGGCCGCCAGAGCCGGGCCGCGGTCACGATCTCGCACGCGGAGCGCGGCACTTTCGAGGCCGAGGCCGAGGGCGAGGGCCCGGTCGACGCAGTTTTCCGCGCGATAGACGCAGCGACCGGCATCAAGGGTAGGCTCACGGACTTCCGCATTGACGCCGTCACCGGCGGCAAGGACGCTTTAGGGGAGGTGCGGGTCTCGGTCGAGTTCGACGGCCAGGATTACGCCGGGCGGGGTCTCTCCCAGGACGTCGTCGAGGCCGCCGCGCGAGCCTACGTGCGGGCCGTAAACGTGTACACCGCCGGCGGGGTGAAGGCCCCTTGGGAAACGTCGCAGGTAGCGCCGTAGAGGAGCGGCGCGTAGCCGCCGTCCTCCCCGGCTACGAGCGCCTGGGGGGCGTCCCTCCCCTGGTCTATCCGCCGGAGCTTAGGGAGCGTGCGGCTGAGGCGCAGGACGTGCTCGCGGCAGGGAGCGCCGCGCTCTCGGAGATACTGGGCGTCGAGCCACCCGAGCTCGAGGCGCTGCTCGTCGCCGACGCGGACTGGAACCGGGCACCGCGCGAGAACGAGCGCCCCTACCCGCCCGGCCTCCCGTACTTCACCCGTGCCGCGAGGCCGCCCGCCCTCGTGCTGCCCGAGACCCTCTCCTCCGTCTTCCGGCCTCGCACCGCCGCTACGGGCGCGCTGGTGCTCTGGCACGAGCTGGCGCACGCCTTCCTGCTGAGCGAGCCTCTCCCCCGCACCCCGGCCTGGCTCCGGGAGCTCGTGCCGCAGGCCCTCTCCGCGGCGGTCGCCCGCAGGACCGGTCTTCCGCTCGAGAGGCATCTGGAAAAGATAGACCGCAGTCCCGGCTTCACCGCTCGTAGCTTCGGGGGACGGGCGGACGCGGAAGCGCAGATGGCGTTCCAGAACCTGCTGCTCGCGCTCGGGGACGCGGCGGTGGAGGAGTTTGGCAACGGATTTTTGAGAGCCCTGGCGCACGCGCTGTGGGAAGAGACCGACGTCGTCGGCGAGGAGCGGGCCGAGGCGTTGCTGGCCGACACTCTAGGCCCTGGCGGGCGGGAGTGGCTCGCGTCGAGGCCGGAGATCTAGGAGGAAGATGCGCGACTCTTTCGACATATTGCTTCTCCCCGGCGACGGCATCGGCCCCGAGGTCGTCGGCGCAGCAAGACAGGTTATGGACGCGGCCGCGGATCACTTCGGCGTCGAGCTCTCCTACGAGGAGCGCAAGGTCGGAGCCGCAGCGATCCGGGACGAAGGCGAACCCATCTCGGAGGAGACGTTGGAGCGGGCGAAGTCCTCAGACTCCGTCCTGCTCGGAGCGGTAGGACACCCTGACTTCGACAGGGGAACGGTGCGTCCCGAGGCCGGTCTGCTCAGGCTGCGCAAGTTTCTAGGGGCGTTCGCCAACCTGCGCCCCGTCGCCGCGATACCGTCGTTGCTCTCCGCTTCGACGCTAAAAGAGGACGTATTGAAGGGAGTAGACATCCTCATCGTCCGCGAGCTGACCGGCGGGGCCTACTTCGGGGAGAAGGAGGAGGGCGAGGAGAAGGCGAGCGATCTCTCCGTCTACACCCGCGAGGAGGTCGAGAGGGTGGCCCGCGTCGCGTTCGAGGCCGCGGAGAAGCGCAAGGGAAGGGTAACGTCGGTTGACAAGGCAAACGTCCTGGCGACGAGCCGGCTGTGGAGGGGTGTGGTCGAAGACGTGGCGGGCGAGTACCCCAACGTCGCCCTGGATCACGTCCTGGTAGACGCAGCCGCGATGTTCCTGATCCGGGACCCCCGGAGGTTCGACGTGATCCTGACCGAGAACCTCTTCGGCGACATCCTCTCGGACGAGGCGGCCATGCTCCCCGGCTCTATGGGGATGCTGCCTTCCGCATCTCTTGGCGATCCCGGCGCTCCCGGCATATACGAGCCGGTTCACGGCTCGGCCCCTGACATCGCGGGCAGCAACAAGGCGAACCCCTACGCCGCGATCCTCTCCGCGGCGATGATGTTCCGCCACTCTCTGGGGCGCCCGGACGTGGCCGGAGCGATCGAGCAGGGCGTCTCGGTCGCGTTGGAGGCGCATTACCTGAGCCCGGATCTGGGGGGAAACAAGACCACGGAAGAGGTTACGGATGCCGTGAGCAGGTGGGTGGCGGCGGGGGAAGGCGTGATATGAGCATAAGATTATTCGACACGACCCTGCGGGACGGGACCCAGCGCGAGGGCGTGAGCCTGACCGCGGAGGACAAGGCTCGCATAGCGCACGAGCTCGACTCCCTGGGGGTCCACTACGTGGAGGCTGGCTTCCCGGCCTCGAACCCCAAGGACCTGGAGTTCTTCGAGGGCTTCGACGCCTCGGATCACGAGAACGCCAGGCTCGTTGCCTTCACCCGCGCCCGCCGCCCGAACGGGAGGGCGGTAGACGATCCTGCGGTCACGCTGCTCGCCAGCCTCTCCGCCCCCGTCGCGTGTATCGTCGCCAAGAGCTGGAGGCTGCACGTCGAGAAGGTCTTGCGGACCACGCCGGAGGAGAACCTGGAGTCGGTGAGGGACACTGTCGCCTACCTCGCCGGGGCTGGCAAAGAGGTCATCTTCGACGCCGAGCACTACTTCGACGGCTTCCGGAACGACCCTGAGTACTCTCTGGCAGTGCTGCGCGCCGCCGCAGAGGCCGGGGCGACAACCCTCGTCCTCTGCGACACCAACGGGGGGACGCTCCCGACCGAGCTCAAGGCCATCGTCGCGCGCACCGTGAGGGAGTTCCCCGAGGTGGA
>JBJMIY010000109.1:0-2745 GCA_045806605.1 Rubrobacteraceae bacterium | reverse complement strand
CGCCTACGCCGCCTGCTGTACCCCGCGACCACTCGCAGCATGCCACGGTAGCGATCCCGACTCAGTGATGTAGAGATGATGTAGCGAAGCCTTCGATACGTCGCCGAGGGCATAGCTCTTTGCGAGTATTCGGCTTATCTAAGCCGATTACAGAGAGCCGACGAGCGGACTCGAACCGCTGACCTGCTCATTACGAGTGTGCGGTCAGTGGTTGCTGAGCGTTGCAGGGACTTGCAGATACCGCATAAGTAAGCGGTTTCTTGTTCTCTCGCTTGCCCGAGATTGCAGGGAGTTGCGTCTGGGTTAGGGTCAAACTAGGGTCAAGTAGTGTCGGAAGTCCGTGGATTACACGTCGCTGGTTCTTGTTCGAGTCCCGCTGACGCGCATCGGTATGTGGTGCCCCAGATATAGCGATCGGCCCCGATACCCAAACGGCAGAACAGTCACTACCGCGCCTAGCCACAGGCGGTTTATACAGCTTCGGCGAGCACCCGGGCCAGCAGCTCGGGCCGAGAGAGCATCGGGTGGTGCCCGCTCAGCAACTCCACCACGCGATCCGCCCTCCTCGCGTAGCCGCGCTGTGCCTCGGGAGGCGTCGCCCGGTCCTCGGTGCACACGACGTAGGTCGAGGGCTTCTCCCGCCACGCGACGGAGCGTGGGGCCTGCTCGAAGGCTGCCAAGGGTTGGCGGGTGAGGCGCTTGAGTGCCTCGTCGACCGTGGCCTCGTCACAGTCCTGCATGAACGCGGCGGGCGCGAGCTCGGCCTTTATGCCCATCGTGCCGTCCTCTTCGCGCGGGTCCATCCACGGACCAAGCTCCGACCCCCCGAAGCTCGCCAACGTCTCGCCACGCTCGGGCATCACCGAGGTCACGTAGACGAGGTGCTTGACGTTTTCCTGTCCCGATGCGGCGTCGGTGATAACCATGCCCCCGTAGGAGTGGCCCACCAACACCACGGAATCGTCCTCCTCGCCGAGCGCGGCGCCGACCGCGTCGGCGTCGGCGTACATGTCTGCCATAGCCTCTCCAGAGGCGCCCGGAGCAGGGACGCAGCTCGGCAGCTCAACGGCCTGGGTGGCCATGCCTAGTGCAGCAAGGGGTTCCACCATACGGTGCCACCACCACGCCCCGTCGAAAACTAGAGCGCCATGCACGAAGAAGACCTTCATCCCAACCACCTCCCAGACATGTGCCGTAATATGACGAGCGCCTTCAGATAACCCAATTTCCAGCAGCTACTTCGACCTTCGGCATCGTTGATCGGCATCACAATAGCTTGGGCGCGACCTCAGCGGCCAGGCGCTCCATCTGCTCGGCCTCGTTGAAAAATGGGGTGAACAAGATCAGTTCGGCGCCTGCCTCCGCCACCTCGCGCACGCCCTCCACGCAGGCATCCGGTGGACCGGAGACGGCCGCCGGCTCGAGACCTCTCCCGAAGTCCCCGTAGAGCCTAACCAACGAGGCGGCGACATGTCGTCGGGCGCGCTCGGCGTCGTCGTCCACGGCGATGTAGATGCGCTTGGCGATCCGGAAGCTGGCGGGGTCCCGCCCCGCTTCGGCGAGCGCCTCCCGCACGATCCGTACCTGCTCGGCGAACTGGGCGGTCGTCGTCGACCCGGCGCCAAAGAAGCCATCACCGTACCTGACCGCCCGCCGTAGCGCGGCGGGGTGGTTAGCACCGAACCAGATCGGTGGATTCGGCTTCTGGAACGGCTTGGGCTCCATCGCTGCGCCGTCAAGTTGCCAGAAGCGCCCCTCGAAGGTGACTCGCGGCTCCGTCCAGAGCGCCTTCATCAGCCGCAGCCCCTCGGTGAACCGGGCCACTAGACTGGCAGGATCGATCTCGAAGGCGGAGAACATTCTGCTTCGCCCTCCCGTGCCGACGCCGACCTCGATGCGGCCCCGGCTCAACTGGTCCAGTGTGCTCAGGCTCTTGGCCAGGTGGACCGGGCTGTGCAGCGGGGTGACGAAGACCACGCAGCCCAGGCGTATCCGCTCGGTGCAGGCGGCCGCGTAGGTCATCGTCTCGATCGGGCCCAGGGTGGGCATCGTGCCCAAGACTTGCTCCATCGTCCAGGCGCTGTCGAAGCCAAGCTCCTCGGCCCGTGCCAGGTAGGCGCGGAGACCGGCCGGATCGAAAGCGCCGTCAGCCACGAATTGAGGAATGGAGATTGCAAATCGCATGATGTCTCCTTTGATTCTGATCGCGTACTCGTTACTATCACCCAGCTATCGAACCGCGTACGGCAGCGCCTACCCCCGTTGACTCCTTTCACCCCATTCTATACAGCCTCCATGGAGCTCGGAGGGTGACGGAGGTTGGCGGGCGGAGATCGATTTTACGAAGCTTGTTCGAGGGACCAAAGGACAGCAAACGCACAGAGAAAACCTTCGCCAATGACCCTTTCGAAAGTCACGAGCGCTACTTCGACGAGAGGACTCGAACCGCTTGTCGTCACAACTGTCGTCAACGCCGCCGTGCCGAAGCTGGCAGCGGTAGCGTGCAGACTCAGGATAGGCTTTCGCTCTAGCGACCGCCGCGCACAAGCGTGCGTTCGCAAGTAACACGTATTGGCTTCTGTCTACTCTTCGACCTTGGCCTTCTTCAGGTTTCGTACCGCAGGACCCTGGAGCACCTCTCCTTCGAAACCAAAGCGCGAACCGTGGCAGGGGCAGTCCCAACTCCCCTCTGCCGGGTTCCACGAAACGATGCACCCGAGATGGGTGCAGACCGCAGAGACGGCA
>JBJMIY010000108.1:0-10345 GCA_045806605.1 Rubrobacteraceae bacterium | reverse complement strand
CCTGCCCCGCCTTGACGGCCGGCAGCTCGCCCCAGCCTGGTAGCCCCGGCAGCACGCGGCCGGCCTCTTCGACGGCCCGGTCGGTGTCGAAGCCGCAGGGCATCAGGACGATCACCTCCGGGGCGGCCTCGAAGACCTCGTCCCACGAGAGACGCGCGGAGCGCTCTCCCGGCCCGGCGAGGACCTCCTCTCCGCCGGCGATGTCTACCATCTCGGGTACCCAGTGCCCGGCGGAGAAAGGGGGATCGAGCCACTCTATACAACTGACGCGGGGACGCGAGAGCTCGGCGACGGCTTCTCTTACGCTGGCGAGGGTCGCCTCGAGCGCGGCGACCTTCTGCCTGGTCTCGTCGCCACGACCCAGGGCCTCGCCTATTCTGACGGAGTCGTCCAGTACGGCGCGCAACGAGGTCGGGTTGAGGGTGAGGATCTCGGGTTCCTTCCTCATCCCGGCTACAGCCCTCTCGACGAGGCTCGTGGAGACGGCGCAGACCTCGCAGAGGCCCTGGGTGAGGATCAGGTCCGGCCCGAGGTCCTCGAGCAGCCCGGCGTCCAGAGCGTAGAGGCTCCCCGCTTCGGTCATGTGTTTTTCGACGGCTGCGTCTATCTCGGAGCTGGTCATGGTGTGACCTTCGATCTCGCTGCTCGTGAGCTTCGGGAGCCTCTCGACGCCTGCGGGATAGTCGCACTCGTGGGTCACGCCGACCAGAGCGTCGCCCGCGCCGGCGAAGTGGACCATCTCCGTGGCGCTCGGCAGGAGCGAGGCTACGCGCACGAGGCTCCTAATATTGCAGCTTCCGGATATCGCGCAGCAGGGCGGACTCTCCGATGTCCTCCATGGTGAGCATACCGATGAGCTCACCATCTCTGACCACGGGCAGGGCCTTGAGGTCGCTCTCCTGCAGGATGCGGGCGCCGTCGGTGAAGAGGTCGGCGTCGGGCGAGATGGTCGGGAAGTCCGCCTTCATCAGATCGCGGACGCTCGCGTACCTCTCCGGTGAGTGGGCGGCGGTCATGATCTCGTTGCGCGTGAGCATACCCACCAGCTTCCCGTTCTCGTCCACCACGGGGAAGTCTTCCTGGTAGCCGTGGATCACGGAGTCCAGGACCTGCCCGAAAGTGTGGTAGGGCGTGACGGTCTCGAGGCGCGGCCTGGTTCCCATGACGTCGGAGACCAGGAGGCCGCGCATCTGCTCGCGCTGGCGCACCATCTGCGCCTCCCCGGTCGCGCCGAAGAAGATGAAGACGGCTATGAGGGCGAGCAGGAGGTTGCCGCTGAACAGCCCGAGAAGGAAGAAGGCGGCGGCGAAGAACTGCCCTACCGCCGACGCGATGTCCGTCGCCCTGACCTGGCCGTATCGAGCGGCGAGCAGACCCCGCAGGACGCGCCCGCCGTCCATCGGGAAGGCGGGGATCAGGTTGAAGAGTACGAGGGCGACGTTGATGTAGCCGAGGTAGGAAAAGACCTGCCCCGCAGACTGCACCCCTTCGAGTATGTTGGGCGGCGTCGTGAGGCTGTCTCCGAGCAGGAGGGCTATGCCGAAGAAGATCGGGGCGAGCACGACGTTGACCAGCGGCCCCGCGATGGCGATCTTGACCTCGTCCCACGGCCTATCCGGGAGGGACTTGAGCCGGGCTAGCCCGCCGATGGGCAACAGCGTTATGTCCGCCGTCTCTATCCCGACCCGCTGCGCCATGAGGGCGTGGCCGAACTCGTGCAGAAGCACGCAGACGAACAGCGCAACTATGATGCCGACGGTGACCACCGCGCTCGGCAAACTGCCCGTGGTCTGGTAGCCGGTGAAGCCGAAGAAGGCCAGCAGCAGGAAGAAGGTCCAGTGGACCTTGACTTCTATACCGAACGCGCGACCAATCCTGAACGAGCCGCCCATGTCGAGAAGAGTTTACATCAAAGCCGGAGACGCCAAGTAAATTGGTATTATCTTGTAGAATCGGTCCATGGAGGAACGTACCGCGAGCTACCGGCTCGTCACCGACGCAAGAGAGCTCCTCGGCATAGCAGAGACCCTCGCGGACGCCGAAGCCATAGGCGCGGACATCGAGACGACGGCCCTAGATCCCAGAGACGGGAAGACACGCCTTCTCCAGCTCGCGACCCCCGAGGAGACGCTCGTTATCGACGTGTTCGCGGTGCGTGAGCTCTCCCCCCTCAAAGAAGTTCTGGAGAGCGGACCAGTAAAGGCATTCCACAATTCCAAGTTCGATTACCAGTTCCTGCTCGCCGAGCACGGCGTCTCGCTCTCCCCCTTATTCGACACGATGCTAGCCGCCCAGCTCCTCGACGGCGGGGAGTACGGGGCCTCGTACGCGCTCGAAGCCGTGGCGGAGCGCTACCTGGACGAGGCTGTGGACAAGTCTGCCCGCCGCGAAGACTGGTCGGGAGGACTCAGCCAGAGACAGCTGGAATACGCCGCCAGGGACGCCGCGATCCTGCTGCCGCTGCGCGAGCGGCTCGCCGGGAAGCTGGAAGAGGAAAGGCTGGGTTACATCTCGGTGATAGAGTTCGGGGCGGTCGCCGCGATAGCGGAGATGGAGCTCGCCGGAGTCAAGCTCGACCTCGCGCGGTGGAAGGAGCTCGAGAAGACCGTACGCGAGCGGCGAGACAAGGCGGCTCTCGCGCTCGACGCGCAGTTCCCCGAGCCGGAAGGGATGCTGCCGCTCGAAGGGCTGGGGCCGCGGCTCAACCTCAACAGCCCGAAGCAGATCACCGACGCCTTCCTCTCCCTTGGCATCGAGCTGCCGGACACCAAGGTGTGGACGCTCCTGAAAGTGGACCATCCTGCCGCCCGGCTCCTGCTCGAGTACCGCGAGTTGCAGAAGAAGCTCGGCACCTACCTGGAGACCTACCCGAGCTTCGTCCATCCGAAGACCGGACGCATCCACGCCAACTTCCTCCAGTGCAGGGTACCCACCGGGAGATTGGCGTGCACAAACCCGAACATCCAGCAGATACCGCACGAGGACGAGTTCAGGCGCTGCTTCGTCGCAGAGGAGGGTTATGTCCTCGTAATCGCCGACTATTCGCAGATCGAGTTGCGGATCCTGGCCGAGGTCTCGGACGACCCGGCCTTCGTCCACGCCTTCCAGAATGGCGAGGACCTGCATCGTGTAACGGCTGCGACGATGTACGGCGTCCCGATTGACGATGTCACCAAGGAGCAGCGCACGGCGGCCAAGCGGATAAACTTCGGCCTGATGTACGGCCGGGGGGCGAGAAGTCTCTCAGCCCAGCTCGGCACGGACGAGGAGCGGGGCCGCCAGCTCATAGACGAGTACTTCGCCAACTACCCGAAGGTGCAGCGCTTCCTGCAACGCACGGCCAACCGGGCCGTGCGGGACCGCGAGCTGCGCACACTCGCCGGCCGTGTCAGAAAGTTCGGCAACGTCCCCGTGGCCGACGACCGCGGGGCGATGCGCCGCGAGGCTATGAACTATCCGATCCAGGGGGCAGCTTCCGACATCACCAAGCTGGCTCTGGGCTACGTGCGTGAGGAGCTCGAAGGGCTCGACGCCCGGCTCATAAACTGCATCCACGACGAGTTCGTCGTCGAGTGCCGCGACGAAATATCCAGGGAGGTCTCGGAGAGGACGAGGGCGGCGATGCTGCGGGCAGGGGAGGAGATCCTGAACAGGGTCCCCGTGGACGTCGAGGTGGCCGTCTCCCGCGAGTGGAGGAAGTGAGCGCCCGACCCTGGAGATCCGGCGCGCACAGCCTGACGGCGCAAACGTCCTGAGCCGGATCGCCTTCGCCGCCAAAGCGCACTGGGGCTACCCCGACCACTGGATGGAGCGCTGGCGGGAGGATCTGGCCATTACCCCCGAATATGTCCACCAGAACGAGGTCCACGTCGCGATCGTCGAGGGAGAACCGGCTGGCTTCTACGCCCTCGTCGGGGAGGGGCGGAGGATCGAGCTAGGCCACCTCTGGGTGCTGCCGGAGCGCATGGGCGAGGGAGTGGGACGCGCGCTGTTCGAGCACGCCCTGCGCACGGCCGCTTCGCTCGGTGCCGGGGTAGTGGGGATCGAGGCGGACCCCAACGCGGAGGGCTTCTACAGGCGCATGGGCGCGAGGCGCGTCGACGAGATCGTCTACGAGATCGATGGCCGGGAGCGCGTGCTGCCGTTGCTCGCGATGTACGTACAGGCTCCGAGCTAGCTTTACAGGATACGTTCGAGGGTCTCGCAGAAGCGGGAGACCTCTTCCTGGGTGTTGTAGTAGTGGACCGAGTCCCGGACGAGGGGTCCCAGGTTCTGGTCCTGAGTGTCGCGCCGGGCGCGCGAGAGGTCCGCCTCCGAAATCCCTCCGCTCGACTTCGCCCCTCTCTGGCGTATCACGGGCTATTCTAGCCGCGCTTCCCCCCGAACCGCGAGGCACCTGCGGCGGCCACAGTGACCAGGACGATGGCTGCGAGCGAGCGGGTTCCCAGCCTCTCCCCGAGGACGACGAAACCCACGAGAGTGGCGACGGCGGGCTCGAGGCTCATGAGCACGCCGAAGACGCGGGCCGGCAACTTGCGCAACGCTTCCAGCTCGAGCGAGAACGGTATGGCCGACGAAAGCATCGCGACACCGAAGCCCGCGAGGAGCAGTCTTGGGTCGAGCAGCGCGAGTCCCCCGCTGGAGATCCCGACCGGCGCGAGCACGACGGTGCCGACGCACAGCGCGATGACGAGCCCCGTCCCGCCGGGGAACACGCTCCCTGTGCGGGCGCTCAGGAGTATGTAGGCAGCCCAGAAGCACCCTGCCAGGAGCGCGAGCGCGACGCCGGCGGGGTCGAGGTCCACCTCGCCGAAGACGTTGAGCGGCGCGAGGAGCAGGATGCCGGCCGCCGCGAGCGCGGCCCAGAGCAGGTCGAGCAGGCGCCGGGAGCCCGCGACCGCCACGCCCAGAGGCCCCACGAACTCGAGCGTGACGGCAACGCCGAGGGGGATACGATCCAGGGCAAAATAAAAGGTGAAGTTCATCGCGGCCAGCGTGAGCCCGAACACTACCGCGACGAGGTAGCTGCGACGAGCGTAGCCTTTTAAGGACGGGCGCCACAGGACGAGCAGCGCGAGCGCCGCGAACCCGACGCGCAGGAACACGGTGCCGGCCGGGCCGAGCTCGTCGAACAGGCCCTTCGCGATGGCGGCGCCGAACTGGACGGACCCTAGGGACAGCAGCACGAGACCTGTCGGGGGGACCGCACCCGCGGCGTCGTGCAGCCATCCTGAGCTTCGGACGGCGGATTTCTTGCTGTCCGGCGGCATCTTCGAGCCTTCCGTCGTTTACGTAATTCTATCCACTAAAACGGACACAATCGGTCCTAATTAGAGAAGATTCTGGGGTATTAGATGGAGTCGTACCGGCCCACACTGATGCCCCGGAAGCGGTTTCGTGCCTCCGAGGCGCGGGCAAGTTTATCACCGGCCGCGTTTCTTCCCGTTCCCCCGGCCCACGCTCCCGGCGAGGAGCACTATCGCCGCGCTCAGGGCGACCACTATAAACAGGGCTCCGCCGAGCCCGACCCCCTCCGCGACGAACCCGATGGAAGGGGGGCCGACGAGGAACCCGAAGTAACCGGCGGTCGCGACGGCCGCGATAGCCGGCCCGGTAGCCAAGTCTTTCGTCCGCCCCGCCGCGCTGAGCGCCGTAGGGAAGATGATCGAGAACCCGAGCCCCGCGCAGGCGAAGCCTACCAGCGCCGCAGCCGGGTGCGCGACCCCAAGGGATATACCGAGCCCCGCGGCCGAGATGGCTGCCCCGGCCCGCACGAGCGCCACCGGTCCGAAGCGGGCAGTGACCCGGTCTCCGAGGAGACGTCCGGCGACCATGGCGGCCGAGAAGGCGGCGAATCCGGCGGCGGCGAATCCCGGTCCGGTCCCGAGCGTGCCCTTCAGGTAGACGGCGCTCCAGTCGGCCATTGCGCCCTCGCCGAGCAGGACGCAGAAGGAGATCACCCCGAGCCCGGCCAGCGCCCGCGTCGGCCTGGCGAACGCCGGCTCCCCGCTTTGTCCTCTGTCCTCGTCCGCGGGCAGCATCTGCAGGTACGCGAGGGCGAAGGCTGCCAGAGACAGAGCGGAGACGCCTGCGAGGTGCGGCGCCACGCCGACGCCCCACGCCGCGACGGCGCCGCCGACGGCGGCTCCCGCGAGCCCGCCGAGGCTGAACGCTGCGTGGAAGGAAGACATGATCGGACGCCCCTGCCCCTTCTCGACCGCGACCGCGTGGGCGTTCATGGAGACGTCCAGCGACCCACCGGAGGCCCCGGCGAAGGCGAGAGCCAGCACCAGCAACGCGAGGCTCGGGGACCAGGCCAGGAGCGGCAGCGCCAGGAAGAACCCCAGCCCCGTCGCTCCGACCACGGGGCGGCTGCCCAGGCGGGACACCAGCCCCCCGGCCAGCGGCATCGAGACGAGCGAGCCGGCCGCCATCCCGAGCAGCGCGAGGCCCAGCAATCCCTCGCCAAGGTCGAGCCTCTCCTGCACCGCAGGGATGCGCACGGCCCAGCTACCGAACCCGAAGCCGTTGAGGAAGAATATCCCGAGCACGGCCATCCGGGCCGCCCACAACGAACGCCCGGTGATAGACCTGGACCTCAAGAGATACCTCCCGCCATGCAGCCAGACAAACCTGGAGGATAGCAGGCGATTTTACACGTCCCCTTTTTCGAGAGGCGCCTGCTCCTTGCTGCGCATCAGCAACAGCGGGACGAGCGCCCCTGCCACGGCGAGCCCCGTGGCGACGTAGAAAGCGGCCCTGAACCCCTCGACCACAGCGGCGGCGCTAGCCTCCTCGCCACCGGCGAGGGCCCCGGTGCGGGCCGCGGCGACCGTGATGAGGGCGGCAAGGCCGAGAGCCGTGCCGATCTGCGCCGAAGAGTTCAGGACGCCGGAGGCGAGCCCACGCTCCTCAGCTTCTACCGCCGCGGTCCCGCGGGTTGTGGAGGCGACGGCCGAGCAGCCCAGGGACAGACCGGCGAGGACGGTGTACGAGAGCACGTAGGGCAGGCCGCCCTCCGCCGATATGCCCGAGATAAGCAGCGTCGCGCCACAGATGCCCAGCAGTCCCAGCGCCATGGTGCGTCGCGCGCCGAGACTCCCCGTGAGCCTGGAACCCAGGAAGGAGCCCATTACGACCGACAAGCTGAAGGGCAGCCCAAGGAGCCCAGCCCGGGTCGGGGAGTAGGCGAGAACCTCCTGCAGGTAGAGGATGGCGATGATGCCCACAGAGCTCGTCGTCGCCGTGTTCGCAAAGGCCACCAGGGCAGAACCGGAAAGGTCCGGAGAGCGAAAGACCCGGAGCGGGACCAGAGGATCCGCCACGCTCCGCTCGACGAAGAGGAAGGTAGCCAGCAGGACCAGGGCTAAAGCTAAAGCGGCCAGCGTGAGGGGCGAACCGAAGCCTGCCTCCTCGGCCCGGGTGAGGCCGTACACCAGCAGGAATAACCCCGCCGTGACCGTCACCGCTCCCCACACATCGAGCCGGCGCGCCGCTCGCTCCCCACGGCCCGCCCCGAGCAGGACAAAGGTGAGCGCGATGCCCATCACGCCGATAGGCACGTTGACGAAGAAGATCCAGGGCCACCCCAGGCTGTCGGTGATGAAGCCGCCAAGGACGAGCCCGGCGGCGCCACCGCCTGCCGCCACCGCCGTCCACACTCCCATGGCGAGGTTCCGCTCGCGGCCCCCGGTGAAGGTGGTCGAGATTATGGAGAGCGCCGCAGGGGCGACGATGGCCGCTCCGAGACCCTGAACGGCCCGGAACGCCACGAGCGCCAGCGGCGAGCCCGCAAGCCCGCAAGCGAGCGAGGAAGCGGTGAACACGGCAAGCCCCACCGCGAACATGCGGCGCCTCCCGTAGAGGTCGGAGAGCCTACCCGCAAGAAGCAGGAACCCCCCGAAAAAGAGCACGTAGGCCGTGACCACCCACTGCAGATCCTCCGGCGAGAAACCGAGGTCTCGCCCTATCGCGGGCAGAGCGACGATCACCGCGTTTACGTCCAGAACATCGACGAACTGCGCCACGCACAGCAACGCCAGCGCCGCCCACCGGCGCCTCTCCCGACCTCCCATCATTCCGGCGTTACCGGAATGCGGATACCCGTCCTCTCACCGAAGCCGGCGTCAGAAGCTCCACGACCTCGGCGTCGATCATCTCTACTCCCTGGTAACGGGCCACGCTGACGCGGTGGTTGCCGTCCTGGACGAAGTACTTGTCCCCGATCTTGTACAGGCTGACCGGCGGCAGCTCCTCGCCGCGGACGAACGCCCTGTCCACCCGCTTCCACTTGTCCCGCAAATTCCCCTTCTTCGGCATGAAGCCGCGGTCGAACTGCCGGTACCGGCCCACGCTACCCACGATCCTGGAGACTTCGACTTCCCTCCTGCCCAGGCGCAGCCCGCCAGTCGCCCTCTCCGCCCTCTTGACCTCGTCGAACGAGACCATGTCCCAGCGCTCCCGCCGCAAGAACGCAGCCAGCCGTCCAGCCAGAGCCCGGTGCCGGGCGCGTACGAAGTCCTTGTCGACCTGCTCCTCGACGCTCATGTACCCGATCACCGCCGCTACCTCCTCGAACCTCCACGGCCGCCAACCCGCTCCACGACCGGCGTTCTTAAACGATTTACTGAATCGTTTAAGTCATGGTACCGTAACGGTTGTGGATTTCAACAGTCAAAAGCATGACAAGCGGAAAATTTCCAGGCGTCGGGCGACGGTGAAGGAGGTTGCGGCGGAGTGTGGGGTGTCGGCGGCGACGGTTTCGAACGCGTACAACCGGCCGGACCAGCTCTCGCCGGAGTTGAGGGAGCGGGTCTTCGAGGCGGCCAGGAAGATCGGGTATGCGGGCCCTGATCCCGTAGCGCGGGGATTGAGGCGCGGGCGGTCTGGCGCGGTGGGGGTACTGTATGCGGACAGGCTCTCTTACGCGTTCGCGGATCCCGCGGCGGTCATGTTCCTCGAGGGGGTATCGGAGGCGGCGGAGGAGGCGGCTCTCGGGCTCTTGCTAGTCCCGGCGCCGCTACGGGAGGCGCGGGATCGGGCTTCGGTCGGCGAGGCGGCGGTTGATGGGTTCGTGATCTACTGCCTGGCGGAGGATGATCCCATGCTCGACGCCGTCCTGGAGCGCCGCCTGCCTGTGGTGCTGGTAGAGCATCCGTCCCGCGAGGAGGCGCCGTCGGTCGAGACGGATGACGTGAGCGGTGCGCGGGCCGCCGCCGAGCACCTCCTGGGGCTCGGGCACGAGCGGCTCGGCGTAGTCTCCTTCGAGCTCGGCCGGGACGCGAGCGGCGGGTTGGCTGGCCTCGAGAGGCGGCGGAGGGCGACCTACCGTCCCAGCCGGCTCAGGCTCGAAGGCTACGCCGCCGCCGTCGAGGCCGCGGGGTTCTCCTGGGCGGACGTGCCCGTCTACGAGGTCGCCGAGAACACGCCGGAGCAGGGTAGGATTGCGGCCGAGGTGCTGCTCTCGCGGGAGCCTCGTCCCACGGCGATCCTGGCCCTGAGCGACCAGCTCGCCCTCGGCGTCTTCGAGGCGGCGAAGAAGCTAGGGCTCTCCATACCCGGAGACCTCTCGGTGGTAGGCTTCGACGACGTGCCCGAGGCCTCGCGCACCGAACCGGCCCTCACGACCGTCTACCAGCCCCACGTAGAGAAGGGTCTCATTGCCGGCCGCATGCTCGTGGCGCAGTTGCGCGGCGAGGAGCCGCGCAGCCCCGAGCCCCTGCCGACCCGGCTCGTCGTCCGCGGCTCGACGGCACCGCCGAAGGCACCGCCAAAGACGGGCAGTTAAGTCTTCGCTCTCGGTAGCGGCGTTGTATGTCCGGTAGTCGTCGGCGACGGGTAGCCAGGGCTCGACGTCGGGCGCGCAGACGCCGGCGTTAGGGCTCGCGTCCCACTGCATCGGAGTGCGGGCGGGGTCGCGGCCCAGGCCGGGGACGTTCTTCTCGAAGGGGTCCTAGACCCGCCCGGGCGGTATCTCGACGCCGCGCTGCCACCACATGAATACCTCCCGGTCCCTCGGCCTCAAATCGCGTCCTCATCGACTTTCTCGTGCTGGCGGTCGTTCACGAGAACGGCCATGCAGAGAGGCTTCAGAGCATACACGCCGCCGGGTTTAAAGAAGCCGTCCGGCTTCAGGCCGGCGGAGTAGGAGGTGTCCATGAAGCTCTCCCAGCGGGCCTCCTCGGGGACGGGCGGGATCTGGAAGGCGACCTCCTCCTCGTGGGCGTTGAAGAGCAGGAGAAAGTCGTCGTCTTCCTCCAGGCGGCCCTGCGCATCGTACTCGCCTTCGAGGAGGCCGGACATCTGGAGACCAAGAGAACGGATAGACGAGCTGCCCCACTCCTCG
>JBJMIY010000107.1:0-2869 GCA_045806605.1 Rubrobacteraceae bacterium | reverse complement strand
CCCGTCGCGCTTGAAGCCGGGGATCGCGACGAAGGCGAAGCCGGGCTTTACGCGGCGCGAGTCGTAAGCGACGCCCCTCACCCCTTCATCTACGCCGGGCGGGATCTCCGAGCCGAGAACCCGCGCGAGCTCTGCGCGGTCCAGGATCACAGCCCGTAGTGTAGCAAGGGCGCGCCTCGGGTATGCCGCAAGGGACGTCGCACGCCGAAACTTCCGCGAAATGTACCCGAAACAACGCCGAAACACGGCGCGGGGCGCAATATATGGGCGTCGAGCGAAAGAAAATACACAAAATGGGCCAAAATCACGGTGACTACACATATGTGGTGTGCTAACCTACGCCAGTTAATTTTACGGGAATTTCACAATTCGCGATACGTACGCGAAGACAACTTTGCAGCGAGGCACGGTCGAGGAGAGGAGATAGATGGCGGCCGAAAACTCCATGATGCTGACCGAGCGCACTGACGAGCTTTTGAATAGGGGGCGAAGTCAGGGCTTTATCAGTACGGAGGAGGTCGCCGACCTCGTACAGGAGGGGGACCTCTCTACGGCAGAAATCGAGGAGTTCTACGCCGCGCTCGAGGAGGAGGAGATCACGCTCGTAGAGGGCGAGGCTCCCGAGGCCTCGGGGGAGGCGACCACGACGGCCCCGGCCGTCAAGGACCACGAGACTCCGGCGATCCAGATCGCCCACGCCGTCGCCACCGGCGACTCCATCCGGATGTACCTTGCGGAGATAGGGCGGGTGCGGCTCCTCACACACGCAGATGAGATCAGGCTAGCCAAAGGTATCGCCCGCGGCGACAAGCGCTGCAAGGACAAGCTAGTCGAGGCGAACTTGCGGCTCGTCGTCTCCATAGCCAAGAAGTACCGCAACCGCGGCGTATCTTTCCTCGACCTCATCCAGGAAGGGAACCTCGGGCTCATCAGGGCCGCGGAGAAGTTCGACCACTGCAAGGGCTTCAAGTTCTCCACCTACGCCACCTGGTGGATAAGGCAGGCCATAACGCGCGCCATCGCGGACAAGGGGCGCACGATCCGCATCCCGGTCCACATGGTCGAGAAGGTCAACAAGTTCCACCGCACCCACCGCCGCATGGTCCAGTTCCTCGGGCGCGAGCCCACGGACGAGGAGATCGCCAGCGAACTCAGGATGCCTGTCGAGGAGATCCTGCGCCTGCAGGAGATCAGCCAGCGCAGCATCAGCCTTGAGACCCCTGTTGGCGACGATGACTCATCCGAGCTCGGCGACTTCCTCGAGGACGCCGCCTCGACGACGCCTACCGACGCCGTCTCTGAGTCCCTGCTCAAGCTGCACCTCAGGGAGGCGCTGGACGAGCTGCCCGAGAGGGAGCGCCAGATCATCGAGCTCCGGTTCGGGATGAAGGACGACAGGCCCCGCACGCTGGAGGAGGTTGGGCGCGAGTTCGACATCACGCGCGAGAGGGTACGCCAGATCCAGATGAAGACCCTGAACCTCCTGCGCGAGCAGCGCCGCACCCAGAACCTGCGTGAGTACCTCCGCTAGGAGCTCCTCCGAAGAGTTACACGAGTTCGTTTGCGACCTGGCCCGCAGGGCCGGGGAGCTCCAGCTCTCCCGCTACGAAGCCCCTGGCAGGGTAACGGAGAAGGCCCCCAAAGACATAGTTACCGAGGTGGACTTCCTGTGCGAGGAGCTCATGGTGGGCGCCATCACGGAGCGCTACCCTGAAGACGCCATCCTCTCCGAGGAGCAAGGAGGCGAGATCTCCGCCTCGGGACGCACCTGGCTGCTCGACCCCGTAGACGGCACCGCGAACTACGCGCGCGCCAACCCCATCTTCTGCGCCTGCGTCTCGGTCCTCGAAGGTGGCGCTGTCACGCACGCCGCCGTCGCCGCGCCCCGGATCGGCGACCTCTACCACGCGGCTCTTGGCGGCGGAGCCTACAGGGATTCTCACGAGGGCCGCGCGCGCCTGCGCGTGAGCGACACCGAGCGGCTCGAGTACGCCTTCTTCGGAGCGGACCTCGCTTTCAGGGGGGTTGGCAGTTCAGGAGTGAGGCGAGTCCTCGCCGCCTCGTGGCAGTTTCGCGCTCTGGGCAGCGCGGGCGTGCGCGGGGCCTGGCTCGCCGCAGGGTACCTCGACGTCTCGGTCGGCACCCGCAACACGGCCTGGGACTACGCCCCAACCGTGCTGCTCGTCTCCGAAGCCGGCGGCAAGGCCACCGACCTCTCGGGCGATCCGTGGACCCACGCCTCAGACGGTCTGGTAGCCACCAACGGCCGCCTGCACGCTGAGGTGCTCGACATGCTGGCAAATTAGCACGCCTCCTCCCTCCGGTCGGCAGCTTGTCAGCACGCTCCGGCTGACGCCTCCACTTGTCAGCACGCTTCGGCCCTTTTAGGGCTCGCTCTCAGCACGCCGCCTTGGGCTTCGCCAGGCGGCTTCTCAGCTTCTCTCTGCACAAAGAGATGCTGAAATGCTGACAAGCGAGGGCCTTGTAAAAGGCCCGAAGCGTGCTGAGAAGGCGCCAACGGCGCCGTGCTGATAAGCCGACCGTAGGGAGGCGTGCTGAGAAGCGACGGCGAAGCCGGAGCGTGCTCACAAGCTAATCCTCCCAGAACGGATGCGTGTAGCCCAGCTCGCTCAAGGTCTTGCGGATCTCGAGCATTGCCGTGTAGGTCGGCAGGACGTAGAGTGTCTGTCCTGGCGGGGTGGCCGCAAGGGCTGCTCTTCTGGCTTCCTTGAGGTCGGGGATGACGGTGCCGACCGGGAGGTCGGCGTACTTCAGGCGCACGGCCATGTCCTCGGCCCGGATACCGGCGACCATGAATGGGGAGGCGCCCTTGGTCTGGCCCTCGACTCGGGCTTCGGCGAGCATCTCG
>JBJMIY010000106.1:0-7721 GCA_045806605.1 Rubrobacteraceae bacterium | reverse complement strand
AGGACGCGGTCACTCATCCCGAGGATCTCGGGCATCTCCGACGAGACCATCACGATGGCCTTGCCCTGCTTGGCCAGCTCGCTCATGAGCCGGTGGATCTCCGACTTGGCGCCCACGTCGATCCCGCGGGTCGGCTCGTCGAGCAGCAACACAGACGGCTCGCGGGCGAGCGACTTGGCGACCACAACCTTCTGCTGGTTGCCCCCCGAGAGCCGGCTGACTGGGTCGGACATCCGGGCGCCGCGGATGGAGAGCTCCCTGGCGAAACGCTCGGCGGTCTGTCTCTCGGAGCGGGGCACGAAGCCGAACTGCGATATCCGGTCCAGGATGCTCAAGGTTATGTTGTTCTTTATGGAGAAGGGAAGGATCAAACCCTGCGAGCGCCTCTCCTCGGGCACGTAGAAGACGCCCTTCTCCATCGCCGCCTGGGGAGAGCGGATCCTGGTCTCTTCTCCATAGACCAGGATCTCGCCTTCCTCCGGCGCCCTGATACCGAAGATCGCCTGCGCGAGCTCGGTGCGGCCGGCCCCGACGAGCCCGGCGAGACCTACTATCTCCCCGCGCCGCAGCGTGAGGTCAACGCCTTCGAACTCGCCGGCCCGCCCCAGACCACGCACTTCGAGCGCCACCTCGCCAGGGTCGAGGGGGTGCCGGCTGAACAGCTCGTTGAGGGGCCGCCCGACCATGAGGCGCACCAGCTCCTCGGCGTCGAGCGCGGAGGCGGGCTCGGTCGCGATGTGGCGCCCATCGCGCAGCACGGTGATGCGGTCGGATATCTGGAAGATCTCCTCGAGCCGGTGTGAGATGTACACCACGCCGACGCCGTCCGAGGTGAGATCGTCGATGATGCGGAAGAGCTGGCGGGCCTCGCGGTCTGTCAGGGACGAGGTGGGCTCGTCCATGACAACAGCCCTGGCATCGCCCACGAGGGCCCTGGCGATGGCCACGATCTGGCCGTTCGCCGCCGAGAGGCCTTTGACTGGCGCCGTCACGTCGAGCTCGACCCCCAGAGCATCCAGGCGCCTCCTGGCCTCCTGTTGCATGGTGCTCCAGTCGAGACCACCCCAGCGGGTGCGGGGTCTCTTGCGGCCGACGAACAGGTTCTCGGCGATCGAAAGTTCGGGGAAGAGGTCGAGCTCCTGGGGAATCATGGCGATCCCGGCCTCCTCTGCGTCTCTCGGGGAGGAGAACGATGCGGGCTCCCCGTTCACCTCGAGACTACCCTCGTCCGGCTCGTAGAGCCCGTCCACGATCTTCATGAGCGTGCTCTTGCCCGCGCCGTTCTCCCCTACCAGGGCGTGCACCTCCCCAGGCCGCAGCTCGAAGTCCACGTCGTGCACAGCCACCACGCCGCCGAACCGTTTGGTGACGCCCGAGAGCCGGAAGAGCGGCGTCGCCTCGCTCGCCGCTGCCTGGCTCCCGGCATTAGTCGGCTGCTCCATACCGCGACCGATCTCCTTTCCTCCGTCGCTCACTCCATCACCACGCCTTCCAGCCGGGCGTCCATTAGCTCGGAGAACCTACCGAAGGCCTCCTCCCACCTGGCCGCCTCATCTTCCGGGTAATAGGTATCGGGCTCGACGGACGACCTGACCACGTCCCGAATCTCCTCCAGCGACCCCACGTACCCGCGGCCGCAAGCCTGGACCATGACGTTGCCAAGGACCGTCGCCTCGACCGGGCCCGCTACGACGGGACGGCGGGTAGCCTCGGCCGTGAGCCGGCATAGCAAGGAGTTGCGCGCCCCTCCGCCCACGACGTGGACCTTCTCTGCGCGCTGCCCGCTCACCTCCTCGGCCTTCTCGAGGACCCAGCGGTACTTGAGCGCCAGACTCTCGAAGACGCAACGCGCAATCACTCCCGGCTCCTCCGAGAGGTCCTGTCCCGTCTTCGCGCAGAAGTCGCGCAGACGAGCGGGCATGTCCCCAGGTGCCAGGAAGCCTGGATGGTCGGGCTCGACAAGAGCGCCGAACGGCGCCGCCGCCTCGGCCAGCCGGACGAGCTCTTCGTAAGAGTAGTCGCTTCCGGCCCGCCCCCATGTCCTGCGACACTCCTGCAAGAGCCAGAGCCCCATCACGTTCCTCAGCAGCCGCACCCTACCACCGAACCCGCCCTCGTTGGTGAAGTTGTGGCGCAGCGCCCCCTGCGTGGTGACGGGCCTCTCGGTTTCGACCCCAACGAGCGACCACGTGCCGCTGGAGATGTACGCGAAGGGACCGTCGGCAGGTACAGCAACGACGGCCGAGGCGGTGTCGTGCGTCGCGGTCGCCATCACCGGCACTTCTCCAAGCCCCGTCTCTACTCTTACCTCCGGCAACAGGGCTCCGAGTTGCGTCCCGGGAGCGATGATCTCGGGGAAGATGCGCTCGGGGATGCCCAGCTTCCGTGCCAGCTCCCAGGCCCAGTCCGCCGCGTCGAGGTCGTAGAGCTGGGTCGTTGTGGCGTTAGTGTATTCGCAGGCCTTCTCGCCGGTGAGCCAGTACCCGATGAGGTCAGGCATCATCATGAGCGTCTCCGCGGCTTCGAGCAGCGGCGAGTCCTCGAGGGCGAGGAGCTGGTAGAGGGTGTTGAGCGGTATGAACTGGATGCCTGTCGTGCGGTAGACCTCCTCCGCCGGCACCCGCTCTGCTGCCCTCTCCATCATTCCTTCGGTGCGCCCGTCGCGGTAATGGTACGGGTTGGAGACCAGCGCTCCGTCCCGGTCAAGGAGGGCGAAGTCCACCCCCCAGGTATCCACCCCGACGCTCGCCAGCTCTCTACCTTCCCGGACCGCCCTGCGCAGCCCCTCGTTCACCTCGTGCATAATCCGGAGCACGTCCCAGTGCAGGCCGTCCGCCACGCGTACCGGCACGTTCGCAAAACGATGGACCTCCCGGAGATCCACGCGTTGGCCGTCGAAGCAACCGAGAAATACCCGCCCGCTCTCCGCCCCGACGTCCACCGCGAGGAAGTCAGCCCTCTTGCTCATCGCTCCACCGGGTAGGCCACCGCGGTCATCAGCGAGAGGGCTGCCTGGGTCGTGTCCATCCGCGAGCACTGGACCACAACGGGGACGCTCGACTCCACCCGCATCGCGTACGGCACGCCGCGCGGTATCTCGGCCCCGTCCAGCTCGTCAGTCCTCGCGTGCCGGGTGCGCTCCGGCGGGACGATGAGCTCCACACCTTTGACAGGATCCCTGTCTTCGAAGTAGAAGGAGATCGAGAGCCGCGCCTCCTCCCACGAGGTGTTGAGCACGCAGACGGCCTCGTGGCTCTCCTGCGACCCCGAACTCTCCTCCGGGATGAACCCGTCGGGGACGAGCCACACCCTGGCGCCCTCGTTCATCTCCCTAGACAAGTACTACCTCCACCTCAGCGCGCACGAGCGGCGCCAGCCGTTCCTCCTTAGCCTTCACCACGAGCGCCCTGGAGAGCCCGGAAGCGTGCGTTATGACGTTCAGTCCCCGCTTCTCCAGCTTGCCGCCGTCCACGAGCAGGACCGGCTCCTCGGAGTGCTCGATCATGGCGCGCTTGACCTGGGCCTCCATGAGATCCGGGTCCGTCAGGTAGCCGTCGCGGGTAACCCCCTTGACGCTGACGAAGGCCCTGTCCGCAGAGTGAGCGGAGATCATGCTTACCGCGTGCGGCCCCACGAAGGAGAGGGTGAGCTTCCTCATGAGCCCACCTACGCCGATGATATCCGTCTTGGGCGTTTCGTTCTTCATGAACAGCTCCATCACCGGCACGGAGTTGGTCAACAATGTAACCCGCGGTCCCTCACTCATGATCCTGCGCGCCAGGTAGTAGGTCGTGGTGGAACAATCCAGGAACACAGAGTCGCCAGCCTCCAGAAGCCCGACGGCGACCTCGGCCAGCCGCTCCTTGGCCGCCGCTTCCTCCTCCAGACGGTACCAGAACGAGTCCTCGTGCCCCGCGAACTCCGGGAGGACAGCCCCCCCGTGAATCCTGCGCAGCCGGCCCTCCTCTTCCAGGGCAATGAGATCCCGCCTGACCGTCATCGGCGAGATCCCGAACTCCGACTCCAGAAGAGAGACCGTGACACTCCCCGACTCCCTGACAAGCCGCGCTATCCGCCGACGCCTCTCCTCAGGCATCATCGTCTGTTTCTCTGATATTTCCTGGTAGTTTTTTCCTATTTTCCCCACCCAATCACTCAGCTTCTAACATTAGTAGCAGAAGCTACGCTTTCGCGCAAGAGGGTTGGGGTTGGTAGCGGATGGAGAAGTATTCTGTCATCTTCTGGGGATGGATGAGCTTTCGAGGGAGGCTTATGGAGCGTTGCGGCGACGAGTCGAGGGGTTTGGGTAGTACGCCGCGCACGACGGTACGAAACGCGATGCTGGTGATGCTCTCTCTGGCGGCCGGATGCGTGGACGCGGTGGGCTTTCTGGGGCTCGGCCAGATCTTCGTGGCGAACATGACCGGGAACACGGTGCTGCTCGGCCTGGCCGTGGGCCAGGCGAAAGGGCAGGCGGCGCTGCGAGCGGTCGTCGCTCTCGCGGGGTTCGTAGCGGGCGTCGGTGCGGGAGCCGCGATCCTCGGACGTGACCAGGAGGGCTCCACCTGGTCGCCCGGCGTCACGGCGGCCCTCGCGGTCGAGCTTGTCTTACTCACCGCATTCGCGGTCGGTTGGTTCCTGAGCGGGGCCGAACTGGAAGGTCGGGAGGTGTTTCCCCTCATCTTAGGTCCGGCGCTGGCGATGGGCGTACAGAGCGCCGCCGTGAGGCGTCTGGGCATACCTGGCGTAGCGACCACCTACATAACCGGCACCCTGACGGGCCTGGCGGAAGGAGCTATCGAGCGGCTGCGTCCCGCGGTCACCAGCGCAGTGTCCAACGATGACAGCTCCGGGCGGGAGACGCCATCGGCGCGCGGCCTGCTGCTTCCGGCCGACGTGTGGCTCGCCTACGGCATGGGAGCGGTTATCGTTGGAATTCTCGCGGTCCGGTGGCCCTCGGGTGTGCTATCCGTGCCCGTAACCATAGTCGCCCTGGTGGTCGCGACCGCGACGGTCCGTTTTCACCGTCGCCGATGAATGGATCTAGGATCGATGCATCAGGGCCAGATGGCGCTCTATGAGCTTGAAGAGAGCATCTTCGAGCCCGCGCTGACACTCCATCGCCTCCGGGATCAAGCGCCTCTTCTCCTCGATGGACCCTGAACCGATGCTCTCGAAGATGGCATCGCGCCGCTCCATCTGGCGCCAGATCTCTGCGAGCTCGTCCCTGAGCTCCGGGAGAAGATGGCCATCGAGCTCCGCGAAGAGCAGGTCTTCGAGCTCCCGCTGGCGCACCAGCAGGTCCAGGACCTGTTGCAGCTCGAGCTCCTGCGCGCGCTGGTGCTCCAGTTCCCGCTGCAGGTCCTCGACGAGCATCTCCTGATCCCAGCCCTCGAAGGGCTGCTCCGCCTCGACCGTGACCTCGTGCAGCCGCGCCTGAGTGCGCGCCCGCTTCATACCTTCGAGGACCCGCTCCCGCCGGCCGAGCGTCTCCCCCAGCTCCGCCAGCAGCCGGTTCAACTCCTGCTCGTGATCCAGGTTCCCCTCGGACATACGCTCCTCCGGCTCGTGAACCTTTAGGATAAACCCTGCACAACGTCGCGTCCTGTAGAGGAGACATGGCCGTAGAACTAGTGTCGGACGAGGTCCACGTGGCCACAGGCGAGCCCTGGCGCCACTGGTTCGACGACCGGTCGTGGGACCGTATCAGGGAACTCGCCCGGGCATACGGCTGGAAGGGATCAACGATCGAGCCCGGCGACTACGTAACCGAGGAGGAAGCCGCCAGCCTCGCCGACGCGCTAGAGGAGGCTTTGCCGGATATACCCGAATACGACGCCGTGGGCGGCCGCACGGAGTGGATTGGTGACTACCACCTGCCTGCTGCGGACGTAACACTCACCGAGTGGTTTAGCGGAGCGGCGAAGATCTACTACAAAGAGTTCATCCGCCACTGCCGCGCCGGCGGCTTCAGGGTCGAGTACGACGGGTCGCGTCCGGGGGTGTGAGCCGCCGTCCCGACATTTTCGACGCGCCGCCTCGGGAGCTGTAGGTTCGGAAAGGATGCGGTCGAGATGGACTGGGTGGTCGAGCGCTCGTTGAACTTCGACCAGTTTGCCCTACCCTGTCATCGGCTCGAAGGTGCCTGCTTTGTACACCTGCCCCGGCAACTCCTTGCCGAGCTGCTGTGCCAGCCACTCGGCGACCTCGATCAGGGCTTCGAGGTCGATGCCCGTCTCGTTCCCCATCCCGTGCAAGAGGTACACGAGGTCCTCGGTCGCGATGTTGCCCGTCGCCCGCGGCGCGAAGGGGCAGCCGCCGGTTCCGCCGACGGAGGCGTCTAGCACCGTGGCCCCGGACTCTACGGCCGCCGCCGCATTCGCAATCCCTGTGTTGCGAGTGTCGTGGAAGTGACAGCCGACGGTGGTCCCGAAGGTGAGCGCGCCCTCGACCAGCTCCCGCACCTGGTTCGGCACCCCGACGCCGATGGTGTCGGCCAGCAAGATCTCGTCCGGGTTTGCGACCGCGACCTTCCCGGCGATGTCGAGCACGTGCCCCGGCTCTACCCCGCCCTCGAACGGGTCGCCGAAGGCGGCGCTCAGGGTTATGGAGACCCGCACCCCGTCGAGGCGCGCTCGCTCGACGAGGCGTCCGGCAAGCTGCGTCGCGTCCGCCACGGTCGTGTTCTGGTTGCGACGCGCGAAGGTCTCGGTCACCGGGAAGGCGTAGCGCACCTCGTCCACGCCGGCCTCGACTGCCCGCTCGTAGCCCTTCTCGTTCAGGACGAGGCCCGCGTACGAGGTCCCGGGACGGCGGTCTATCGCGGCCATCACCTCCTCCGCACCCGCCATCTGGGGGACCCGTCTAGGGTTGACGAAGCTGGCCGCCTCCACGCGCGGGATTCCCGCAGCCGCGAGCCTGTCGCAGAGCTCTGCGCGGACCTCGGGAGCGAGCGTCCTGTCCTCGTTCTGGAGACCGTCTCGTGGACCGACGTCAACTACCTGCACGCGCATCAGACGATTCCCCGCTCGCGCAGGCCGTCCAGGTCCTCCTCGTCCATCCCGAGCACCTTTGTGAAAACCTCCTCGTTGTGCTGGCCCAGCTTTGGGCCGGTCCAGCGGACCTTGCCGGGGGTTTCGGAGAGGCGCGGGACAACGTTCTGCATGGGGAACGGCCCGATGTCGGGGTCCTCGACCTCGACGATGTTCCGGCGGGCGGCGAACTGCTCGTCCGAGAGCATGTCCTCCGCGGTGAACAGCTTCCCGGCCGGGACGTTAGCCTCTCTCATCACCTCCATCACCTCGTCCGCGGTTCGTTGTCCCGTCCAGCCGCAGATCAACTCGTCGAGCTCTTCCTGGTTTTCGCCGCGGGCGTGGTGGGTCGCGTACCGCTCGCTATCGGCCCACTCGGGATGTCCGAGGGCCTCCGCGAACCGCCCGAAGACGGTGTCGGCGTTGGCGCCGATCACGACGTAGTCCCCGTCCCCGGTAGGGTAGGTGTTCGACGGCGCCACGGAGGGCAGGATGGCCCCGGTGCGGCCCCGAATGTGCCCTGTGAGCGCGTACTCTGGGATGGTGCTCTCCATGAGCGCGAGGACGGCCTCGTAGATGGCCACGTCCACTATCTGGCCCTTGCCGCCGTTCGCCTCGCGGTTGTAGAGGGCCGTCACCGCTCCCAAAGCCCCGAAGGTCGCGGCGAGCGAGTCACCCAGGCTGATCCCC
>JBJMIY010000105.1:0-18851 GCA_045806605.1 Rubrobacteraceae bacterium | reverse complement strand
TAGGCCACCCGCGCAGGCGTCGCTCCGGCGGTAGAATCTTCCGGATGACACCCATCGACCTGCTCATTGCGCTGTTCGTCGTTCTGACCGTGCTCCGCGGCGCCCGGACCGGCCTCCTCGCCGGCGCCTTCTCGCTCGTGGGGGTAGTGGTAGGTGCTTCTATAGGTTCGCGGGTAGCGCCGTATCTGATGCCGCAGGGCGAGAACCCGCTCTTCGGCGCGGGGATCACGCTGGTCAGCATCCTCGCCTTCGCGGCGCTCGGGGAGATAGCGGCGCGCGCCGCCGGCGGCGCCCTGAGGAACCGGCTCTCGAGCCCTGCCTCGGAGGCGCTCGACGGCCTCGGGGGCGCGGCGCTCGGGCTGGTGCTCTCGCTCGTGCTGGTCTGGGCCATCGGGCTCTTCGCCCTCCAGGCCCCCTCGCTCGCGGGCGTGCACCCGGCCGTGAAGGAGTCCAGGATCTTGCAACTCCTGAACGAGCGGATGCCCGCCGCGCTGCTGACGAAGGCCGTCGCGGAGTTGAACCCGCTCCCCCAGATCCGGGGACCCGAAGCCGACGTGGCCGTCCCCAACAGCCGCCTCGCGCAGGACCCCGAGGTGCTCGCCGCCGGGTCTCGGACGGTGCGCGTGACCAGCATAGCCTGCGGCTACGGCGTCGAGGGATCGGGCTGGGTCGCCGCCCCCAACCTCGTCGTCACCAACGCCCACGTGGTCGCGGGCGGAGCCGCCACCAGGGTCCAGCCAGGCGGCACGGGGCCGAATCTGCGAGCCAAGGTGATCGTCTTCGACTACAAAAACGACGTGGCGGTCCTGCGCGTCGGCGGCCTCGGCCTCGACCCCATGGCGCTCGCCGCGCCCCGCGTGGGCGAGGCGACAGCCGTGCTCGGCTTCCCCGAGAACGGTCCGCTGGACATCCAGCCCGCCCGCACCGGCCCTACGAGGCGCGTGATCTCCGGCGACGCCTACAACCAGGGCCCGGTGGAGCGTACCGTCACCAGCTTCCGCGTCTACGTCCGGCCCGGCAACTCGGGAGGACCCGTCGTCAACGGGGACGGCGAGGTCGTCGCCACCGTCTTCGCCAGCCGCGCCAACTCGAACGACTCGGGCTACGGCATACCCTCCCAACTCGTCCAGCGACGCCTGGCCACGGCAGCCGGAAGCACCGAACCAGTCAGTACAGGGGGGTGTGTGAGTTAGCTGGCAGGCTTCGGGTTGCAGGCATCAGTCTCTCGTCTGGCGGAACCGGTACAGCGCAATCCTGAAGGCCGAGACCTGGTGGCTCTCACCTTTCATCGCGGATAATCTTCTCCAGCGCCAGCCTGCTCCGGTTTAGCTCGGCTTCGACGGTCGAGAGCCTCGCCAGGGCGGACTCGCCCAGCCGGTCGCGCTCGACCTCCCGGGCCACGGCGGACGCCGCCTCTTCTATGGCGCTTATGGCGCTCTCCAGCAGCAAGAGGTCCTGCTCTTCCATGAACGGGATACTACTACCGGAGCGCGAGCCTTGCGTCGTTGCGCTTCGCGACCGTGTGACTGCTAGACAGGAACGTAAAACGCTATGCCCAATAGATGGAGTACCAGGATGATCAGCCATCCAACCACACCACCGATCGCGCAGATGATTACGGTGAGCAGGTTGATAGGTATGTCATCCGCCAGAACGAGGTTCGTCAGGAAGAGGAGAACCACCCCCACGATCCCGTTGACGATGAGTTGCCCCAGGTAGCGTCCGCCGCGGGTAAGCACCAGCAATACTACTATTACTACGAGTATGAGCACTACTACTTCCATCAACCGTTATTCTATATCAGACATCGCCGTCTTCTAACGCAGCAATTGAAAAGCTTTGGAGCTCCCGCGGCCTCTGGCCCTTTCTTGTTCTGCACCGCCCGAAACTTCGGAGTGCAGCTTACCTCGACCTACCGGCTGATGCGCCGTTTGGCAACCGCCAGGGCTAACCCGCGCACCCGCCGGTTCTTTAGGCCCTTGATGATGAGGCCGCGTGTTCGGGAGTTGCTCAGCACCCAGATAACTATCTTCGCCTTGATGACAGTCGCCTCCCCGTCTGTTCGACCTCGTAAGGTGAGACGGTGCCACGACGCTCGCCGTTACACGAGATGATTCGAATGCCCTCACTCGGGCACTCTACCGACCGACAGGTCGGGCATCACAAGCACCGTTCTCTCCTCCGAGTAGCTTCCTCCAGGCTCTTGAAGATCCATTCATGACCTTTACATCAGGTAGTTGAGGCAGATCAACGAAGAGTCAGGATGAAGCAACACCCCGTGGATGTCCTCGCGCCGCTCATTACAGATCTTCAGCTTTCGGTACCTGGTCACCCACGCCATCGTAAGGGTAACATCATCCGGCCAGGTTGCTAATCCGAACCGGTACGTGCTGGTTATCATCGGGCAGATCTAACCCACGTCGTGGCGTTCTCCGAAGGCCGGCACGCCTTCGAGCCGCAAGCCCCCAACGCCCTCTGGCAGGGCCGGATCGGCGAGCAACTTCCGGCCTTCGGTATCGGGCTCGACGCCGAGCATCGCGCGCACGAGGAGCGGCACCGTACCCGCAGCCCACGCCTGCGGGCTGCACGACCGCGGCAGCTCGACCGGCTCGGAGACCTCGTCCCGCGCGTAGCCCGCGAAGACTTCAGGTAGACGGTAGTCGAAGCGCGGGGCGGCGTCGATCAGCGCCGCGACGATACGGTTCGCCTCCTCCCGAAAGCCGTAGCGCCGGAGGCCCTGCGCGATAAGCGCGTTGTCGTGGGGCCAGACGGAGCCGTTGTGGTAGGACTCCGGGTCGTATCCCCCCTCGCCCGCAGCCATCGTCCTGACTCCCCACCCCCCGAACAACCGCTCGTCCAGGAGGAGATCCGCTACGGCCCGCACCTTCTCCTCGGGGACTATGCCGCTCCAGAGGAGGTGCCCGGCATTGGAGCTGACGGAGTCTACCTGCCGGCCCTCGCCATCCAGGGCCAGGGCGTAGTAGCTACGGTCCTCCATCCAGAAGTCCAGATCGAAGCGCTCCCGCAGAACCGCCGCCTCCTCTCCGAGCTCTGCGGCGAGGCGGGCGTCACCCCACACCCGTTCGGCGAGCTCGGCGGTCCGCAAGTAAGCATCGTATACATAGCCCTGTACTTCGCAGGGCGCTATGGGCGCCCCGGCGCAGGTCCCGTCGCGGAAGAGCATGGAGTCTCCGTGGTCTCTCCAGCCATGATTCTTCAGCCCCGCCGTAGAGCGGGTGGCGTAAGCCACGTAGCCGCTCACCCGGTCGGCCTGGTTCAGGATCCAATCCAGCGCCCGACGCGCCGCCCCTTCGAGCTCCCCGACGAACTCCTCGTCACCACTCCAGCGCCAGACCTCGCTCAGGAGGATTAGAAAAAGCGGGGTCGCGTCCACGGTCCCGTAGTAGGGTGTCTGCGGGATCTCACCGAAATAGGCGAGCTCCCCGTTCCTGAGCTCGTGCAGTATCTTGCCCGGCTCTGCGTCGCGGAAGTCGTCTCTCTCGCGCGCCTGGCGCCGGGCCAGCGCCCTCAGAGCGTTCCTGGCCGGCCCTGGCCCCAGCACCATCGCCTGATACCCCGCGATGAGCGCATCCCGCCCGAAGAGCGCCATGTACCACGGCGCCCCCGCCGCCGGCACGACCAGACCCTCCCCCGCGTCGAAGGAGAGAGACCCCAGGTCCTCCACGCTCCGCTCCCAACTCCTCCGCAACGCCTCCCACCCCGTCTCGAGCGCCGGCGCCTCCCCATACAGCGGCGCGGACCTACCGAGGCGGACCTCCCTGCTGTCCTCTTCGAGGACCACCGAGACGCGCACGGCCTGCTCCTCGCCCGGATCGAGACGGACGTCAAACGAGAGACGGCCCAGCTCAGCGAGCGGCTCTATATCCTCCCCCTCGATCCGCACCACGGTCCCCCTCCTAAACCCCTCCCGCGAATAGGCGAAGCGCAAGTAACCGTCCCTGACTTCCTCCAGAACCTCGCCCCGCTCCGCCGACCGGCGGTGGCCTCTTATCTCGAAGATGTCCCCGAAGTCCGCCGCGCACTCGAGCTCGACCCTGACCTCGACCGCCACCCCGGACTCGTTGGCGAGCAGGATCTCCTCCGTCATCCCATCCCCTAGAGTGCGCCGCCGCACCACGTCCACACCCTCAGGTCCCACCCCGGCCGCCAGCGCAAACTCGGCTTCAGACCCCCGCACCCAGGAGCCCAGCGGAACCAGCCGCACACCTTCTAGCCCGAAGCGGAGCCCCGAGAGGTGGCGTACGTCCCGGTAGAAGAGCCCTCCGAACGAGCCGTCAAAGTCCCCCACGCCGTCCGAGACGCAGTAAGCGCCAGGCGATACAACGCTAACGACTCCTTCCCGCATACAACTCCCTCCCACAACCCAACCAATGCCGAATCATACAGTCCACCGCTTCCTTCATCTTCCCACCTCGTCATTGACAGAACGTTCAATCAAGAGTATGCTGTGATTATTAAACGTTCAATCAATCAGGAGATATTTTGACGGAGGAGTTGGATCGGCGGGCACAGATCCTGGACGCGGCGTTCGAGGAGTTCTCGGAGAAGGGGTTCAAGGGGGCGACTATCAAGAGCATCGCGCGGGCTGCGGGGCTACAGTCGCCGGCTTTGATCTACTGGTACTTCCCGGACAAGGAGGCTCTCTTTCGGGAGGTTCTGGGTAACCGGATCCCCGTGTTGCGCGCTGTTCGGGACCCGGACTCGCTTCTGGACCAACCACCGGAGCAGGTACTGCCGATGATCGCAGGCAGGTACCTTTCGACCTTCGACAATCCTGCAGCTCAACGGATGGTGCGGCTGATGATAGGAGAGGCAATGAGGCGGCCCGAGATCGCCGAGATATTCGGCAACGCGGTGATCAAGCAGGTTCTCGGGTTCCTCAAGAGTTACATGGCGCGCCAGATCGAGCTCGGCAGGCTCCGTCCGCACGACGTACGGTCCAGCGCCAGGGCTTTCATGGGGATGCTCCTGCCTCAAGCCGGGGGCAAGCTGTTCTTCCCCGTCATTAGGGAGGATGGCCTGACGGACGAGGAACACATAGAGACGGCGACAAGGATCTTTCTAGAGGGACTGCGACCCGAAGACGACCGGCACTCAGAGACCGGGAAGGAGGTCCGTCATGAACCAGACGATGGCAGCCCAAGAAGTTCGACGAGCGGAGGATGAGGCGCGCGACGTTACGCGCACGACCTGCTGCGTAGTGGGCGGTGGGCCGGCTGGGGCGGTGCTTTCGCTGTTGCTGGCGCGCAAGGGCGTGGATGTAACGCTGCTCGAGGCGCACCCGGACTTCGACAGAGAGTTCAGGGGGGACACAATCCACCCTTCGGTCATGGAGATCATGGACCAGCTCGGTCTGGCCGACAAATTGCTGGAGCTGCGCCACACCGAGATCCGGAGCGCGACCGTCCAGACCGACGCGGGCCCTTTCCGGCCTCTGGATTTATCCCACCTCAACACTAAGTATCCGTACATCACGATGATGCCGCAGAAGAACTTCCTCGAGTTCATCACCGGAGAGGCGGATCGGTACCCGAACTTCCGTCTCGTAATGAGTGCGCGGGTACGGGAGCTCCTCGAGGAGGACGGCATGGTCCGGGGCGTCCGCTACGAGGCCGAGGACGGCTGGCACGAGGTACGAGCCGTCCTCACGGTGGGGGCTGACGGTCGCGGGAGCCGGATGCGTCGCCTGGCCGGATTCGAGCCTAAAAAGACCTCGCCGCCGATGGACATCCTCTGGTTCAAATTGCCGCGCGAGCCGGACGACCCGGAGGGCGCTATGGGCCGCGTCGGCCGGGGGCACATCGCGATCCTGCTCGACCGCTTCGACTACTGGCAGGCCGGCTACGTCATTCCCAAAGGCGCTTTTCCCGAGCTGCGTCACGAGGGGATCGAGTCGCTCCGGCGGTCCTTCGCCGAGCTCATACCGCAGTTCGCGGATCGCCTCGAGCGCTTGGATGATTGGAAGGAGGTCTCCTTGCTCTCGGTCGAGTCTAGCCGCTGCCCGCGCTGGTACAGGCCGGGGCTGTTGCTAATCGGAGACGCCGCCCACGTGATGAGCCCGGTCGGCGGGGTAGGGATCAACTACGCCATACAGGACTCGGTCGTAGCGGCTAACGTGCTCGCCGGACCGCTCAAGGAGAGCCAGGCCCGGCTCAAAGATCTGGACACCAAGTACCTCGCGGCGGTCCAGCGGCGCCGCGAGGTACCGACCCGCTTCATCCAGGCGATCCAGACCCAGATCCAGCGCCGCGTGCTGGCGAACGTGCTCCGGTCGGACCAGCCTCTCTCACCGCCGCGCTGGCTGCGCCAGTTGCCTCGCGTGCCGGTGGTGCGCAGCGTGCCCGCCCGTATCTTCGGCCTCGGGCTCTGGCGGGTGCGCGTGAAGGAGTGACGTCATGAGCCCGGCAGACAAAACCCTTATCGTCGCGGCCTTTTCTTTTCCAGCCTGGCCATGGTCTGTCCGGCTAGAAGTGGAGGTGCCATGAAAACCAGCCAGACGAAGAGCAAGGAAGCAGACCTGATCCTCCGCTTCGGGGACTTGGACCGCGGCGCGCTGCCCATGGCCGGCGGCAAGGCCGCCAACCTTGGCGAGCTGACCCGGGCCGGATTGCCCGTGCCCCCCGGCTTCTGCGTGACCACCGCGGCCTACGAGACCGTGGCCGGCGGCGACGACCTGCGCCGGATCCTGGAGGACCTCGCAGAGACGCGCCCCGAGGACACGGAGCGCCTGGCGGAGCTCGCCGCAGACGCGCGCGAGGCGCTGCTGGCTGCGCCCGTCCCGCCCAACGTCATAGATGCTATCGGTGAAGCGTACCGGGCGCTCGGGGACAGCGCGCCGGTCGCGGTGCGCTCCTCGGCCACCGCCGAGGACCTGCCGAGCGCGAGCTTCGCCGGACAGCAGGACACGTACCTCAACGTCGTGGGCGAGGAACCATTGCTGGACGCGGTGCGGCGTTGCTGGGCCTCTCTGTGGACGGACCGCGCGGTCAGTTACCGGGCTGCCAACGGGATAGACCCCGGGGGTGTGCGCCTCGCTGTCGCCGTGCAGCGGATGGTCGGGGCCGAGGTCGCAGGCGTCCTTTTCACCGCCAACCCGCTCACGGGGAAGCGCCACCAGGCCGTGATCGACGCGAGCCCCGGTCTCGGCGAAGCGGTCGTCTCGGGCGCCGTCAACCCGGATCACTTCGTCGTGAACACCGCTACCGGCGAGATCGTCGAGCGTAGCCTCGGCGACAAGCGCGTGGCGATACACGCCACAGCGGGCGGCGGAACGCGGCGCGTCGAGCTGGAAGAGGACGGAGAGGCTTCCCTCACGGACGCTCAGATCCGTGCTCTGGCGGAATTGGGGGCGCGGGTCGAGGCGCACTACGGGGAGCCGCAGGACACGGAGTGGGCCATCGACGGCGATGGGAAGATCTGGCTGCTGCAGGCGCGTCCCATCACGACCCTGTTTCCCCTGCCTGCCGGCGCCCCGGCGACGGACGACGACCTGCGGGCGTACTTCTCGTTCAACGTGGCCCAGGGAGTGTACCGGCCGCTGACGCCGATGGGCGTCCAGGCGTTCCGGCTCGCCGCCTCCTCCGTAGCCACGCTCGCGGGCCGTCCGCCGCGCGACCCTTACGCCGGTCCGGCCTCTTTAAGAGAGGCGGACGGACGCATCTTCCTGGACATAACGCCGATGGTGCGCAGCACGCTAAGACGCAAACTTCTCGAGCGGCTGGCGCGGATCGGGGAGGCACGCTCCGCTCCCATCCTGCGCAGCCTTGCCGCCGACCCCCGCTTCGCACCCGTGAAGGCGTCGCCTTGGCCCGTCTGGCGCACCGTGCTCTTGCTGCTCATCAGGGGGCGCATCCCGCCCCGCGTCGGCCAGGCGCTGCTGCGTCCGGAGGCGGCGCGGGCCAGGGTAGCTCGTCTGCACGCCGAGCTACTCGCGCTGGGCGACGTGCCGCCAGACGCTGACGCCACGCAACGCCTGCGCGCGGCCGAGCGCCTTCTCTCCGGCTTCGCGCCGCGCATCGTGCCCGGCTTACTGCCGGTCTTCGCCACCGGCCTGCTGTCCAACGCTCTCGCTGGCGTGCTCCTGCGCGGCCTCGCTACCGACGCCGAGCGGCAGGTTGTGTTGCGCGGGCTTCCACACAACCCCACGACGGAGATGGACCTGGCGCTCTGGGCGCTCGCGCAGGAGGTGCGCGCCGATCCCGCCGCCGCGAGAACGGTGCGCGAAACCCCCCCGGAGCTGCTGGCGCGGGAATATCAGGGCGGAGATCTTCCTCCCAGGCTTCAGGCGAGCCTTGCTAACTTCCTGCGTCATTACGGTCATCGCGGGGTGGCCGAGATCGACCTCGGCCTGCCTCGCTGGTCGGAAGACCCTTCCTATATTCTCGGGGTGCTGGCGAACTACCTCCGCCTCGACAACCCGGAGCTCGCCCCCGACCTCCAGTTCCGCCGGGCGGCGCGGGAGGCCGAAGAGATTGTCGCCGACCTCACGCAGCGCGCCCGGGACAAAGACCGTCTCCGCGGTGCCCTGGTCGGGTTTCTCCTGAAACGAGCCCGCGCCCTGGCCGGCCTGCGGGAGGTCCCGAAGTTCTACGCCGTCCTGGTACTGACGCGGGCCAGGGAGCTGCTCCTGTCGGTAGGGGAGGAGATAACGCGTTCCGGACGTCTGGAGAGCGCGGAGGACATCTTCTTTCTCACCCTGCCCGAGACGTGGCCGGCCCTGGCCGGCCAGGACCTCCGCCCTGTCGTCAGCGAGCGCCGCGCCGTTTACGACAGGGAGCTGAAGCGCCGGCACGTGCCGCGCATCCTGCTCTCCGACGGCACAGAGCCGACAGCCGAGACGCCCGAGGCGACAGCCGACGGCGCGCTGCGCGGGACACCGGCGTCGCCCGGGGCGGTAACCGCCGAGGCGCGTGTGATCCTGGACCCGAGCGACGCGCGTCTGGAGCCGGGGGAGATCCTGGTAGCTCCCTCGACCGATCCGGGCTGGACGCCCCTCTTCCTCACAGCCGGCGGCCTGGTGATGGAGATGGGTGGAGCCATGTCACACGGGGCGGTGGTCGCTCGGGAGTACGGCATCCCGGCCGTCGTCGGCGTGCCGGACGCCACCGAACGCATCGCGACCGGACAGAGGATCACGGTCGACGGCTCCAACGGGCTCGTCACCGCTGTAGGCGCCTGAACACTACACCGATTCGCGAAACGATCGCGCCAAGCAGCCGAGAGAGCCTGCGCCTCCAGAACAAAAGACAAAAAGCTGAAAGCGAGGCATAAAGGCCGGAGCGTGCTGAAATGCTCGCGAAGCGCTCAGAAGGAGACTACGCTACGCTCCGAGGCCATCTGAGAGAAGCCGACAGGATCGGTGAATTGAGCTCCCAGGTCCGCAAGGTCAGCTTCGGTCACCCCACGGGCGACCGCGCAGGAGCCTCAGACGTACACCGGTATCTCGAAGTCCCTGACCTTCTCTACGAGCTCTCTGAGCGGCGGGAAGCCTACGCCGTGGATGGCGTCGATCATGCCGGGCTTGACCAGGCTCGCCGACTCGCCGAGCAGAGCTATGCAGCAGTCTATCTCTGCGCTTGCCGCACCCGTGGCTACCAGGAACGGCAGCGTGGCCAGCGTGGGATCGTCGGTGCCGTGAGTTGCTACGTACATCAAGGGCCTCTGGCCGCTCTCCTCCATGATCTACTCCCCTTTCACTATCTCTATCCGAAAGGTCTTGCCGTCATCCTCGGTCATCTGCCAGGAGCACCCTCTCTGCTCGACCAGCCGGGGAATGGTCTGCCGGGCGGGGAGATAGTCCGTGATCACGGCCAGTTTGCTCCCCGCCGGGAGCGTCTTCAGCGCAGCCAGGGTATCCCCGGTCGGACCAGGACAGATGCTCCCCCTGAGGTCCAACTCCACCAGCGCCCCCTCGCGCTCTACTTCTGCTGACATGAGCACTCTCCTTGTAAGGTGATGAAGCATCTCACAGCGCCACTTCCTCTAGCGCACGCTACCGGCGCGGTCGCGACTATTGTAGCCAGGATTGCGAGGATTGCGCTACTTCTGAGGACGCAGCTTCTACGCCGGCAACCGAGAGCGATAGTATGATTCCGCGTGGTTGGCGGCCACCAAGCTCGGGAAGCTGGTGGCAAATTATCTGACGCCGAATCGAGGAACTGGATGCGACGCTTTCTTCGCGATAACAGTCTTTCAATCACGATGTTCGGACTCTTCGTCGTCTTCGTGACGGCGCAGAGCGTTGCAGGTTTATTCGACTATAACAGCACCCAAATGGAGCACGGACGGCCGCCCGTCGGCTACGTCCAGTACCTGCGGAGCGGCGACTTCGTCGAGGCCGTTTTCGAGAACTGGGAGAGCGAGTTCCTCCAGATGGGCTCCTACGTGGTGCTGACCGCCTATCTCTACCAGAGGGGTTCGGCCGAGTCCAAAGACCCGGATACGGAGGACCCTGACGCCGACTATGGAGAGGACCGGCGTCGTGCCGACGCTCCCTGGCCGGTCCGGAGAGGGGGTCTGGCGCTCAAGATCTACGAGAACTCCCTGGGCATAGCCCTCCTTGCGATCTTCGTGTTCTCGTTCGCCTTGCACGTTATCGGAGGAGCAGAGGCGTACAGCCAGGAGCAGGTGGAGCACGGCGAAGCGCCCGTTTCGCCGCTCCAATACCTAGGTACCTCACGTATGTGGTTCGAGTCGTTCCAGAACTGGCAGAGCGAGTTCCTGGCGATCGGGGCGATGATAGTGCTCTCCATCTACCTGCGCCAGAGAGGCTCATCCCAATCCAAGCCCGTCGCCGCCCCTCACGGAGAGACGGGTGGGTAGGCGACGGGATCAGAGAGCTCCGGAGGGCACAACGCTAGTGCTCTAGCGCCCTTGCACCGCCTGTAAGACCTCGTCTGGGCCGTTGAAGCGTTGGGTATCAGCGTCCCTGATCTTCTGCACTAGCTCCTGGGGGGCGTCGTTCCTCTCGGCGGTTGCGGCTACCTGATCCTTCTCGGCCGGGAACCTCACGCCCGGCAAGTGCTCAAGGAGGGTCTGCGTGTCGAGGTTGGCGAGGTCGCCCAAGTCGCCCTGGTTCATGGCTTCGTCCTCCCGTGTTCGGGTCCCACGCTATCTGAGTTGCTATCTACCCGCCGCATCTGAACCGAAAACCGAGCGGCTGGTTCGGCCCTTCCTCTTCTTGCTCTTATGCACCCGAGTGCCTAGTACTCCTTCGTTAATTACTGGAGAGCTAGTAGAAAACCCTTCTTGAAGAGTACCTGGTAGATAAAAGCAGCTCTCTAGAGCCCGATCTTGTCGCTTTTCGGCACGAACAGTACTCACATTCGGCGTCATTCTCTACCAATCTCGCAGCTTTCCAAGGCCGAGCATCGATCTAACGAAGTAGTACTAGAAGGCTTTTCTCCGAAGTTCGCCCCATTGCCATGGCACCGGTTCTCGGCCGTCAGGATGCCACCAGGAGCGCCTGGGGAGCGGCCTGTTTCATCCTCGTCCTGAGCCACTTAATCTGAGTCGCCGTCTGCCCCTCGCAGGAGTTGACGATCTTCAACAGTTCCTGGTCGCCCGCGCCCTGGGCGGCCTGCCCTATCATGGTCCAGCTTATGTCGCAGGCGTGCGCCATGAGGTAGAGGTCGTGCAGGTCGCGGATGAGACCCAGCCCTCCCGAGCGCGTCTCGTCGAAGAGCTCGTGGTAGAGCCGGTCGGGCTCCGCAGGCGCTTCTTCGCCGTAGCGCTCGACGAACGGTCCGAGCTTCTCGGCGTGGGCCTCACACTGCTTCGCCAGGGTGTTGCAGGTGTGGTAGACATCGGCCTCCGCGGCGTGGTCCTCGCCCACCTTGCGGAAGGCTTCCGCAAGGTGAAGCTCCGCCTTGTGCAGATATCCCAGGTAGTTCGCCAGGTGCATGAACTTACTCCCCTCCCACGGTCTCGACCACCTCTGCCTCCGTTCCTCCCACGGTCTCCGGCATCGACCCGACGGGGGCTGATGCGGTCGTCGTCGGGGCTGGCGCGGGTTCTCCGCCCGCATCTGCGACCTTCGTGACCCTCACGGCGGCGACCTTGAAGAGCGGTTGCTTCGAGGCCGGGTCCCACTCGGTTATCGTCAGCTCGTTGGCCGCCCGCGGGCGGCCGTTTGGTTCGTCGAAGTACCCGTAGTGGAACGGTGCGAAGACGACGCCCTCCCTTATGGCGCTGATGCGGGCCTTCGCCTCCAGGCTGCCGCGCGGGGACTCGACGCGGACCACGTCACCCTCCCACACCCCGAGCTTCTCTGCGTCGGAGGGGTTGATCTCTATCCACGCGCCGGGGGCCGCGTTCTGCAGTTGCGGGGCCCTCGCGGTCTTGGTGCGGGTGTGGAAGTGGTAGATCGTACGCCCCGTGTTGTACGAGAACGGGTACTCCTCCCTGGGCTCCTCGTGCGGCGGCGTGTAGTCGGCGGCCTTGAGGAAGGCCCGCCCGGCAGACGCGAGTGCCCTGTGCTCCATCTCCGTGCTCTCAGCACCTGTCAGAAGGTCGCGACCGTAGGCCTCGCAGTAGTCTGTCTCGGTGTTGAAGTCGCCATCGGCGTAGAGGCGCTTGGTGCCTTCGGGGTACTCCTCGTTGCACGGCCACTGGATACCTGAGCCGCCACGCAGCTTCTCGTAGGTAAGGCCCGTGTAGTCGCAGGGGCGGCCTCTGCTGCACTCCTTCCACGCCTCGAAGGCCGCCTCCGGATGCTCCCACTTGATGAGGGGCTCGCCGTCACGGTCGCGAAAGTCCATGCGCCTCGCGTACTCCAGGAAGATGTCGAGGTCGTGCTTCGCCTCGCCCGGAGGCTCGACGGCCGCCTCAGAGAGGTGAACCGTTCGGTCAGTGTTCGTGTATGTGCCGGTCTTCTCTCCCCAGGTCGCGGCGGGCAGCACCACGTCGGCGTAGACGGCCGTCTCGGTCAGGAAGATATCCTGCACAACGACGAAGAGATCTTCCTTCTGCAGGATCGAGCGTATGCGCGCCAGCTCTGGCAGGGAGACGGCGGGGTTCGTGCAACTGATCCACAGGAAGTTTATGGAGCCCTGCTCGGCGTAGCGCCAGATCTGCATGGCGTGCGTCGGCGAGGCCCAGTGGGGGATCTTCATTCGGTGCACGTTCCACAGGTCGGCGAGTTGCTGGACGTGCTCTTTGTTATCCCAGTTGCGGAAGGCCGGCAGGTCACCGTCGGCTCCGCACTCGCGGGTGTTCTGGGCGGTGGGCTGGCCGTTGAACTGCAGGACGCCGCAGCCGGGACGGCCAATCATGCCACGCAAGAGGTGGATGTTGTTGATCTGGCAGGCCGCCGCCGTCGCCTGGTGAGATTGGTATACGCCCTGGAGCGCGGTGCTGAGGAGCCGATCTGACTCCCCGATGATGCGCGCCGCCTCCCGGATCTTCCCCGCCTGGACGCCGCAGATCTCCGCCGCCCACTCAGGAGTGCAGGAGGCGACCGTTCTCTGTAACTCCTCGAACCCCAGAGTGTGGGCCTCGACGTACCCTTCGTCGTACCAACTATTCTCCAGGATCTCGTGCACAAAAGCGTTGAGGAGCGCGACGTTGGTGCCGCTCTTTATGGGGAGATGCACGCTTGCCTCTCTGGCGACAGGCGTGGGACGCGGGTCCACCACGAGGAGCTTCGGTGGATTTGGCCCTTCGAGCCGGTCGAGGATGCGCATCCAGGTGACGGCCTGCGTCTCGGCCATGTTGTGGCCGAAGAGCATGATAGCGTCGGCGTGATCTATGTCTGCGTAGGAGCCTGGCTGCCCGTCCGTACCGAAGGTCTCCTTGAGCGCCTGCGCAGCGGTCGCGGTGCACAGTCGGGTGTTGCCGTCCATATGCGGCGTCCCGAGACCGGCCGTCCCGATCACCCCTAAAGTGTAGTACTCCTCAAGGAAGAGCTGGCCCGTCGTGTAGAACCCGAAGGCGAGAGGTCCCTTCTCCTCCAGCAACTCTTTCGAGCGCTCGACGATGTGGTCGAAGGCTTCGTCCCAGCTCGCCTCGACCAGCTCGCCATCCTTGCGAACTAAGGGTAGTTTGAGCCTGTCCTCGGACGCGTTAGCCTGCCAGCCGAAAAGGTCCTTGGGGTCGACCCTGCCCTTGTTCACCCGATCGACGGCCCGGCCCCTGACGCCGACCATGCGGCCGTCCTTGAGGGCTATGTCCAGGGCGTCGCCGTTGGAGTGCAGGATGGATGCTGTCTGGACCCACCGGTCCACATCCCCCTCGGAGAGGCCTTCTTCGAGGAACTGATCCACCCTTGCGGGCCACTCTCCGCCCCGCCCGAAGGGCGTACGCGCGCCCCAGGGATTCGCTATGCGGTCGGTCATGGTGTCTCTCCTCTCGTCCCGAAGCCCCTTGTAAGGGTCGGCAACTTATCGCCCAAGGAGCTATTGTAGAGTGGGAAGGTTCTATTCACCGGAGTGCGTGGAAAGGTCTTTCTCCGAACTTCGCAATGACGGAGTTCTCCGAAGTTCGCTACCCGCTAGCAACGCCCAAGAGTAGCGGCCTGCCCCATGCCTGCTACAGTGGGGGCCTCTGCTAAAGCGGGGAGTCGAGGAACGACGAGAAAGGGGGCCACGCGGGAGATTTTACACGCTTGAGGGGACGCACCTAATTAGACGTAGCGTCGTCCCGCTCGTGAGCAAGCGAGAACCCAGGCAACAGATCAGACAAGAGGAAGGAGGTTTCAGCGATGGGAGGACCAAATTTTAATGCAACGGTGACAGGCAACGGCAATCCCGATGGCGAGATGTTCAGCTTCCCTAGGCTTCGGGCGCTCATCGCCGAGCACGGTGAGGAACGATCGTTGGATGACTTTCTCCTAGAAGAACTCTACTCCTTCGTTGGGGAGGGGTGGGAACAAGAGGACGACATTACCCTCCTTACGCTGAAACGCTCCGCATCCCCAAGCTGAACTTCTTAGAACTCCGTAAACCGGAAGTTCGGTTAAGCCCAGGTCCTATTCCTCCGGGGCGGCGTCGGCTGTAGATAGGGGCAGGAGCCGGAAGTCGAGGGGTCTTGTAGGCCAGTGTTAGGCGCGCTGCAATCTCACGGAATCTGGCACCCGTTGGGGTGCACACTCGGATATGGGCACACTCGGTGGGTGTCAGGATCTAACCGTGCACTTTTTCGGGCTTACCTTATGAGGGAGAAATGCTCCGTCTCTCTCGCGCGCACGCGCTACGGCGTCCCACAAGTCTTTTTTGTCGCCGCATTGATGCAACACCATAAGAGTGCAACACTTCCGCCCTCCTTTTTTAGGGTGTGAGTATTCAGAACAATGATTGTCGGCGCTCGCTCACAAATGGCCAAAGTCCAGCTAATAATCCCGCGTTTAAGGTCTACGACGATCGCTTCTACTGCTTCTCCTGTGAGGCACACGGTGACGTCGTGAACTTTTGGCGCCAGATGCACAACTTCCCGACGATGTGGGATGCTGCGCAGGACCTTGCCCGCAAATACAAAATCGAGCTGCCGCAGATGGACCCGGAGGCCCGCAAGCGCTACGAAGAGCGCCGCCGAAGGGAAGAGGGCTGGGCCGCAGCCGCGGACGCAAACCACAAGAGGCTCCTAGGAGACTCCCCAGGCGCCAGGCTGGCCCGGGCCTACCTTGAGGACCGCGGCTTCGTAGAGGACCATTGGAGGCGCTTTCAGTTAGGCGTCGACAAGAAGGGGGAGCGCGTCACTATCCCCTACTGGTCCGGCGGGCACATCCACGGGCAGGTAGCACGCGCGCTTGACCCTGAAGCCGTGCCGAAGTACCTCTACCCGAAGGCTGAGGAGTTCGCGCTTGGGCGGCGTACCCTGTTCATGCAGGAGTCCCCGCGTGCGCACGAGTACCTGCTAGTCGAGGGTTTCTTCGACCAGCTCGCCGCAGCCGCGCTCGGCATCCCCGCTATAGCCGCGGGATCTGCGGGCTTCTCTAATGAGCAGGTGGCGGACCTACTCGCCATGGCTGAGAAGGCCGCAACGTTCGTGATCAGCCGCGATAACGACGAGCGCGGGCGGGAGCGGGCACAGCGGACGCTCGAGGCCCTCTACCCCTACGCGCGCATCATGCCCGAACTCGAGGGGGAGGGGACCAAGGATGTAGCCGACTTCTACCGGGCACACGGAGAAGCGGCGGCAGACGAGATCCGCGACCTCATGGAGGAGGCCGAAGACGCCCTAGAGCTGGCGATGGCGGAGCTCTCCGAGATCAAACGCCCCCGGACCAAGGCTAAACGCCTGAAGCACCGGATCGTGCCGCTCATCCTCCAGATCCGCGACCAATCGGAGCGGGGTGTGGTTATCAAGGATGTGGCGAAGGCCGACGGGCTGAACACCGATATCGTGCGGGACGCGATCTCCGAGATGCAGGGCCAGCTTATCAGCAGCGCCCCCGCCGCGGAGGAAGAGGATATACCGGAAGGTGAGTGGGCACCCCTGCTTGCGGACGGCGTCCTGGATCGCTACTGCCAAGACGCGTTCAAGATCAAGGGCGTAGTGGGCGATGAGGACAAGAAGGTGGTTAAGCTGCTCTTCTGTGACGCCATCGGCGCGCAGCTGGAGCCCCTCCCCACCGGCAAGCCTGTAGCGGGACCCGTCATGCTCACCGGCGACTCGGGGCGTGGTAAGAACTTCCTAGCCGACGCCGCGGTGTGCGCGCTCCCGGAGGAGTGGTATCTATCCTTCGAGGCCGCGTCCGCAACCGCTTTCTACTACGCGGCAGAGCTCGATCCCGCCTTCCTAAAGCACAAGTTCATATACCCGAACGAAGCTGAGGCGGTCGACACGGTGGTCGAGTTCCTGCGGCCGATGTTCTCGCAGGCGCGGGCCAAGAAGTTCGTCACCAACAAGAACTCTGACGGTACCCACGTCTTCCAGGAGATATCCGTCGAAGGGCCGATAACCGGCGTGGTCCCGACCACTCGCAACACGCTAAATCGCGAGCTGCAAACCCGCATGCTGGTGGTGGAGCTGGAGGACTACAAGGGTCGGATCAAGCAGCACACGGCGGCGCTCTCTAAGCAGTTCGCCCCCGATTTCGTTGCCGACCCCCACGCGGGCCTAGTCCCTAAGTGGCGGGCGGCGCTGCGGTCCCTCACCGGGGTACGCAAGGTAGTAATCCTGTTCGGCTCGCACGCGGCCTTCAACCTCGACAACGAGGATATAGGACACGGCGCCCGGCTCTGGGGGAACCTCCTAGGCTTGATGTGTGCGCACGCGTGGCTCGAGCAGCGTAACCGGGAGATTCGCGAAGTCAACGGCACTCAGGCGGTGGTAGCAACAGCGGCCGATTACAAGGCGGCGTACGAGCTGTTGAAGGACGTTGGCCGGCGCTCTGTGGTGAACCTAGGCGAGACGCACCGGAAGATCGTGCAAGCTGTCTATGACCTCAAGCAGGAGGAGAAGGACAGCCACTTCGCCAGTGACAACTTCTCCGTGCGGGAGATCGCTAAGAAGGCCGAAGTGTCACCCGGCACCGTCTCCAAGAACCGGACCTTCCTAGTCACGTCTGCAAGCCTGCTCTACGAGGACGAAACGACTAAACGGCTCTCCATCGCCAATGACGCGGACCCGTCGTGGTGGCAGGAGGGAGATCCTATGAAGGGCTTCCCGAAACCCTCCGAGGTGGCTGAGTGGGACACGCATCCGGCAGACCCCGGAAACAATGGAAACACGGAAACACCTGCCCAAAAAGGCGATACCTATGCGGAAAAACCCGTTTCCAAGCTTGGAAACACCCAGGAAACACCGGAAACACCTACCCAGGTAGAGGCGGTCGAACTAAACGGCAACCTTGCTCCCGGGCACGCATCGGGGAACGGCTACAAGCTCGTCACGAGCGAAAACCTCCACGAGTACTTAGAGGAGCTCGAGTCCGAGGACGGTGATGAGGACCCTTTAGCTGAGCGCCACACCCGCAGGGAAGCGAGGAGGCAGCGGCGAGCAGAGGAGCTTCACATCAACAGCCCCGAGCGTTTCCACGAACTACCCGCCGATGAGCAAGACGGCATCCGGGCGTGGGTGCGGGAGAACGTAGTACGGCAGCGAGAGCCGCTTAGCTCCTACTCCCTGAAGCACGTCGCGGAAAAGGCGCTCGGCTTCTACGTCGGCAACGGCGAGATAAAGGGCGCCATGCTCGAGGCAGGCTACACGCCCCTCAACACGCACCGCGAACGCGGGATTAACTTCTACTTCCAAGCCGGCCCGCAGAAAGTTAAGGAGTAACAACAGATGATGGCTTTACACGAAACAGAGCCGATGACGGCGGAGGAGGCCGCGCGTATCGCGGTAATACTCCTCGACTCCGGCCAGGGGCGGATGTCTGACGACGGCAACCCCCGCCGGCCGTGGCTTTACGTCAACGTCTCCACGCGAGAGGAGGCGGAGCAACTCTACGAAGCTTTCGGGGGGCGCGGTTTTGCGAAGCCTCGCCGGGACGGCTACGGCGGACGGTACGGGGCGTGGAGAAATGACGCCCTCGAGATCTTCGAGCACTTGCTAGCCGCCGCCGGGCTCGGAGGAGTTCGCAGGCTTGTAGCGGAGGTGCTCTTACAGAAGCACGGCAACGACGGTAAGCCGTGGGCATCCGAGCTCGAGCGACTCCGCGCCCGGGCCGAGTAGCGCACCGTACACTGTATGTTGCATCCCGCCCCGCGCATTAAGGGCTTAGGCGATCGGGGCGGGGGAGAGCGAAATATCAGCAAACGACCGTAAGGAGGTGAGCACAGATCCCGAGACGCAACACGAATGGACCCCGTCAGCGCCTTCACCGGCGCAAGCGGAACTAGCAAAAGTGCACGTTCTTTAAAGAACAGGAGGCGAGCGATGAACGAAAG
>JBJMIY010000104.1:0-2512 GCA_045806605.1 Rubrobacteraceae bacterium | reverse complement strand
GTGAATGAAGGCAAGGAGGGGGAGACCTCGCCAATAACCTCGCAACGCCGAGGCTGAGCCGGGACCGGCAGAACGGCTTCCCGTCGTGAAAAGGCGGCAAGTCAGAAACTGGTCGCAAACCCCAAGTCATGGCATCCTTCCCGTCCCACACTCGGCTCTCTGGAGGGGGAGACATGGGAAGGCGGAAGAGGCGGCGCGTGGACCCGACCGACGACTGGCAGCAACTCGAACTGCTATGCGTCTGGGAAGAGCAGAGGGAGTACGAGAGGATCAGGCCGCTGGTGCTCTTCGGCGGTCCGGTCCCCGAGCGGTCGGCGGAGACCGGGGTCTCGGAAAGGGTGCTCTACCGCAAGATAGCGGCCTTCCGCAAGGAGGGCATGGAGAGCCTCTTCTCCTCGCCGAAAGCCAAGCGTAGGGTGCTGCCCCTTGCCATCCGCAGGAAGATCGTGGACCTCAAGGCCGAGCACCCCCCGCTGAACCTGGAGGAGATCGCCAACATCTGCGGCACCCTCTTCGGGCGCAGGCCCGACGGCCAGACGGTGAAGGCCGTGCTCGAGGAGAGCGCGATCCCCCGCAAGCTTGTCAGGCGCTTCCCGCCCTACCACGAGATCCCCGACGACCGGGAGCGCAGGGAGGCCGCGGTCACATTGCACCTGGAAGGCTGGTCGGACAAGAGCATCGCGCGCTACCTGGGGATGGACAGGTCCACCGCCTACCGGGTCAGGAGGCGCTTCGAGGAGGAAGGCGAGGAGGGGCTCCGAGACAGGCCCGCGGGCCGGCCGAGGGGCGTGGCCAAGGTGGACCTCAGGGCGATGGTCGAGGCGAGGAGGATGCAGGAGAACCCCGAGCTCGGCGAGTTCCGGGTGCAGGCCGCCCTGGAACAACTGGGCATACACCTGAGCCGCCGCACCGTCGGCAGGATCCTCGCCACCAACCGGGAGGCCGAGGGTTTGGAGAAGCCCTCCAGGGGGCGCAAGGAGAAGCGGGAGATGCCGTTTGCGGCCTCCTTCCGCCACGAATACTGGACCTCGGACGTGCGCTACGTGAGCCACTCCATTCCCGAGACGGGCCAGGCCTACGTGGTCGCGGTCCTCGAGAACTACTCCAGAGCCGTACTGGCGAGCGCCGTCACGCTTTCGCAGGACACGAACGCCTACCTCTCGGTCTTGCACGCGGCCATCGGGCGTTACGGTTCGCCCGGGACCATCGTCACCGACGGGGGCGGCGTCTTCCGCTCCGACCGGGCCAAGGCCGTCTACGCCGCGCTGGGCATAGAGAAGCTCGAGATAGAGCGCGGGCAGGCCTGGCAATCCTTCATCGAGACCAACTTCAACCTGCAGCGCAGGCTCGCCGACCACTTCTTCGCGAGGGCGGAAACCTGGGAGGAGCTGGTCGCCGAGCACGACCTGTGGCTGGAGCGCCACAACACCCAGAGGCACCGGGCGCACGAGAACCGAGAGGACGGCAGGAGGAGCCCATCGGAGGTCCTCGGCCCGGTGAGGGTGCTCCGTTACCATCCGGTGGATCTTGAGCGCGCGTTTTTCTCGAGCAGGTTCACTAGGAAGCTGGACGCTCTCGGGTACGCTCGTTTCTGCCATTGGAGGCTGTATGTCGAGGAAGGGCTCGCCCGCCAACCAGTGGCCGTCTGGCTCGGCAACGACGGACTGAGCGTGGAGTACGGCGGGCAGACACTCTCGAGCTACGATGTCTCCTTGTCCGAAGACACCAAGCTGAGGGAGGTGACGAACCCCAGACTTTTCGTCACCAGGTATCGGACGCCGCAGCTCAGGCTCATCGGGCTCGATGAGCTAGGCGAGGACGGCTGGCTCAAAGCCCTCGAACTCGATGGGTACGCCGCCCGGTCCCAGAACGGACCCGAATCAATCCAGGGGTGCTGTTTTCCTACCTGGAAGCCCTGTAGCCCACATTGCCAGAGTACGGAGCCCTCGTCTAAATCGCGGGACGTTATGCCGCGCCGAGCGGCATAATTACCAGTTGGGCGCCAAGGGCGAAGCGTTCTCGGAAGGGAGTTGACCGAGGTCATGGACAGGAAGCAGAAGCTGGCGATGGCGATCCGGTCTCAGTTCATGCGGCCCCGCAGCTTCGCGGGCTGGCTCGTCGGGTGGGAGATGGCACTGCGCTCGTCGAACCGCAAGCGCAACGTGTGGGCGGTCGGCCTGCTCGGGGTGGAGCCGACCGACCGTGTACTCGAGATCGGCTTCGGACCGGGGATTGCGATCCGGGAGCTGAGCCGCCGGGCGACGCATGGTCTCGTGTGTGGCGTCGATCACTCGGAAGTCATGGTCCGGCAGGCGACCAAGCGCAACAGGGAAGCCGTACGCGCGGGCCGCGTGGATCTGCGTTGCGGATCGGCCGAGCACCTTGCGGCGTTCGAGGAGCCGTTCGACAAGGTCTTGGCCGTGAACAACATGGGCATGTGGCGCGAGCCGGACGAGCGGCTGAAAGAACTCCGTGGCCTCATGCGGCCCGGAGGACGGATCGCCATAGTCTC
>JBJMIY010000103.1:0-4592 GCA_045806605.1 Rubrobacteraceae bacterium | reverse complement strand
CGGACCGAGCTCAAGGAGCCACCGTGCCTCCCGATAGGGGTGCGTACCGCGCCGACGATCCAGGCTTCGTTGATCTCCCTGTAGGCCATGCTCACGCTCTCCTTTTGGCCACGACCCCAGGACGTCGGCCAGCGTACGCGTCTTCGAGTAGCTCGCGGATACCGGCCTCATCGACTGGCCGCGGGTTCTGTCTCGGTGCCTCGTCAAGGATTAGGGTTACGGCCTCGTCCAGGTTTTTCTCTTTCATGCCAATATCCTTGAGGGCGGTAGGAGCCCCTATCCTCCTCGCCAAGTCGTATAGTCCTGAGGCGGCTTCTTCGGCGCCCAGAGCGCGGGCCACGCGTTGCATGACCTCCGGGATCGCCCCCTGGTTGAAGGCCACCGCCTGTGGCAAGATCACGGTGTGCGTCTCGGCGTGGGGCAGATCGTAGGCCCCGCCGAGGACGTGGCAGATCTTGTGGTGGATCCCTCCGCCCGCTGCGGCGAAGGCCGCTCCGGCGAGGTATGCCCCGTAGAGCGTCCGGGTGCGACCCTCGAGGTCATCTGGTCTGGATACGGCCGCGGGGACCCCGCTCGCGAGCGCCCTTATGCCCTCCTCGGCCATGAGTGAGGTAATGGGGTTCGCTCCGGGTGCGTAGAAGGCCTCGACGCAGTGAGCCATCGCGTTCATCGCGCTCGGGCCGGTGATGAAGTCTGGTAGCGAGAAGGTTAGCTCGGGATCGTAGATAACGACTTTGGGCAGCACCTTCGGCGATTTGCCGGTTCGCTTGCGCTGCCCGCTGGTGAGACCGTAGACGGGGGTCATCTCCGATCCGGCGTACGTAGTGGGCACCGCGACGATGGGGACATCCGTCTCCAGCGCCACTGCCTTGGCGGTGCCGGTCGTAGATCCGCCGCCGACGCTGAGCAGGCAGTTCGCCTCCACCTCCCGCGCCGCGGCCCTCGCTCTCTCGGCTACCTCGACGGGCACGTGGGGCCTAACCCCGGTGAATAGGCCGGCGAGCCGCTCGCCGAGAGGGCTCGCCAGGTCCTCGGCCAGCTCTCTTTCTTGCTCGGTAGCGACGAGCAGGACGCGTTCGGCATCGAGACGGCCCACCTCCTCGGCGAATCTGTCCCTGCTCGCACCCGCCCCGAAGACGACTCTGCCAGGCAGTGCGTCGTAGGTGAAGGCCTTCATGGCGACTCCGCTCTCGCCGCGGCGGTTCTCGCGTGAAGCTCGCGCAGGACCTCGAGCTCCTCGTCCGTCGGCGGCTCGGTGGTCGCCACCTTCTCCGCCACGCGCAGCTCCCAGCCCGTGGCCTCGCGCGCTCCCTCGACGGTCGCGCCGGGGTGCAGCGCCACGAGGGTCAACTCCTTGGTCACGGGGTCGGGCCTCAAGACGCCGAGGTCCGTTATGACGGTCGTGGGGCCGCCACCGGGGTAGCCTAGCTCGGCCCGGGAGTCTCCTCCGTGGCGGTGTCCCACCGAGGTGACGTAGTCCAACCTCTCGACAAAGGAGCGCAGCCTCTGCCTCAAGACCATCATCACCTCTTTGGCCGAAGCGGCGATCAGGGTCAGGTTTCGCCGCTCCTGGCGGATGCTCTCGTGCGCCGCAGCGGTTGGGATCAGATGCGTGAACCCTTCCAGAGCGACCGAGTCGCCGTCCTCGATCATCTCGGCTACCGCCTCGCGCAAGGTAGTCACTTCGGCCAACTGCCGGCCTCCTTTCCTGGGGCAATCCCCTGCAGGATCTTCTTCGCCACGGCGATCTCGTCGTCGTTTACGACGTGGTCCATGCCGGGGAAGACGCGCAGGGTGACGTTCGCCCCCATCCTCTCGAAGACCCCCGCGCTCTCACGGACCCGCTCCTCCGGGACGAACTCGTCGACATCGCTCGTGCCCAGAAAGACCGGAGTCCCTTCAAAAGAGCCCCCATGCTCCCAACTCGTCCCAAGCGGCCCGATCAGGCCCCCGGTGAAGAGCAGGATGCCGCCGTAGCGGTCGGCGTGTCTGATGGCGTACTCCGCTGTCAGGCATGCGCCCTGCGAGAACCCCGCCAACACGATGCGCCACCTGGGAATTCCCATCTCCACCAGTCCGTGGACTAGTTCGTCGTAGACGTCGAGGGCGCCGGACAGGTGCGGCTCGTTCTTCTCGATAGGCTCCAAGAACGAGTACGGGTACCAGCTGTTGTCCTTGGCTGAGGGCGCCAAGTAGGCGAAATCCGGATCACCGATCCGCTCGGCCACTTCTAGGATGTCGTCGGTATCGCGTCCCCGCCCGTGTATCATCACCACCACGCCGCGGCTCTCTTCGACTGGCTTGCCCCTCGTTGCCACCGGCCGTCCTGTGTGCGGGTTTGTCATCTCGCTCCTAGCACCGGGCGTTACCTGGAACCAGGCGAGAGCGGGCGCTCGCGGCGCGCCCGCCTCAGCATGTCCGGCGGACGGGGTGAGAGCGACCGCGCCCCTTTCATCCCGCCTCCTGTTGCGCTCTCACGATGACGAGGCGGCCCCCCCGGTAGCTTCCCTGGGAACCTCGATCGGCTCGAGCTGGGATACGAGCTCATCGCGCCGGTCCTCGAGCCAGGGCGGTAGCATCATGTTCTGACCCATCTGGTCTGCCGGCTCATCGATCGTGAACCCGATATTGCTGGTCGCCACCTCGAAGAGCACCCCGCCGGGCATCCGGAGATAAATGGAGTGGAAGTAGTTGCGGTCCTTCTGCTCGGAGACATCGGTGAAGCCGAAGCCCTCCAGGTAATCCTTTACGACCTTCTGCTCCTCGTCGTTCCGGACGGCGAACGCGACGTGGTGGACCGTGCCCTCCCCGAACGTCCAGCTCCCCTGCGGAACGTCCGGCTCGTGAAGGAAGTCCACGATCTTCTGCGGGCCGCCTTCCCGCACCTCGAACCGCATGTACGGTCCTTCCTCGGCCGTCTTCCTGAAGCCGAAGATCTCCATGAAGCGCTCCGATTCGGCCGTCTCGCGCAGGCTGAGCGTCACGCTGTGGATGCCGCGTACGGCCTCGTTTTCGGAGATCTCCTGCGTGGACCAGGGCTTGCGCTCGTCGCGGTCGTCGCCCAGGACTTCGAGCTCGAGCCCGGCAGGGTGATAGAAGGCGATGTACTTCTGGCCGAAGCGCTCCTGGATACCGTCGTGCTCGACGCCGTGACGGTCGAGATGCTCGACCCAGAAGTCCAGCGAATCCGAAGGCACACTATAGACCATACGCTTGACCTGTCCAGTGCCCCTGCGTCCCTTCCAGCCGATCTGCCTGTAGGGGAACGTGGTCGAGACCGTACCCGGCGTTCCGACCTCGTCGGCGTAGTAGAGGTGGTAGACGGGGTTGGTGCCGTCGAAGAGCACCGTCTGCTTGACCATCCGCTGGCCGACGACCTGAGTGTAGAAGTCTATGTCCTCCTGCGCGCCGCCCGCGCACGCCGTCAGGTGGTGAAACCCGCTGATCAGATTCAGCTGGTCCTCGCCCAACTGTCCTTCAGCTAGCTCCTCTCCCCTCTTGAGCGCGTCTTCGGGTATGGTCATCCGTTCGCTCCTTTCCCTAGCCTAGGTGCAGAGACGCGACCCCCACGATCGCGTCCACTCGCGAAAGTGCGAGGAGATCCGACATCGCCTTCCGCCGCTAATTCTCGTGCCCGTATCGATCTGACGGTGTGACGAGCGTTGGGTCATTCCGCTATCCGGAGGGTGATTCCCCATCTCCTGTTCTTCACACTTTCCCCTGACCTGCTATTCTAGGCCGCCACCACGCTATATGTCCAATACCTGATGAATGCCCTGGATAGATGCCCATGGCCGATACCTTAGCGGTCCAGTCTCGGTGATGTACGGGTGACGTAGAGAAGCCCTCGGCGAAGAACCGAGGGTTACTCCCTTCCGACTATTCGGCTTAGATAAGGCAAAAATAAAGAGCCGACGAGCGGACTCGAACCACCAACCGCCGTGCCAGCCACCGGGAACGAGAACGAGTGTGATCATGGTCGTGCCTCCTTAATATCGACGACGATGAACTAAGGGATCTTGTTAATGGGTGGCTACGATATTACTGTCCCAGGATATTGGAGAACGTCTCGAAGGGCCCGAGCAATACTTAAAGGAGGGCTGGTAGTGGCAGGCTTCGTGCAAGGTATATTCTTTGCTCCGGAAGGTGGTGCAGAGATGAAGAGTGTTCAGGCGGCCGCCGCACTCGAAGGTTGCGGTCTGGAGGGTGACCGCTATTGTGCCGGGACCGGGCATTGGAGCCGCTTCGGCAGGGTCTGCGAAGTCACCTTCATCGCCGCCGAGGACCTCGACAACATCGAGCGAGAGACTGGCGTGGGTGTGAAGAACGGCGAACACCGGCGCAACGTCGTCACGAGAGGGATAAGCCTGAAGGCTTTGCGACGTGGCGAGCGGTTCCGCGTCGGGGAGGTTGCGTTCGAGTACCGGGGGCCGCGCTCGGTCTGCCGGTACATCGAACGACTTACCGAACCGGGCATGACGCAGGCCTTAAAGGGTAGCGGTGGTATCTGCGCGAGGGTAATCGAAAACGGTACGGTCCGGGTGGGCGACGAGATTGAGGTGCTGCAGCCCACTGAGGCGTGCCCACAGAGC
>JBJMIY010000102.1:0-4462 GCA_045806605.1 Rubrobacteraceae bacterium | reverse complement strand
CTTGAGGGTTACCTCCTCGACTGGAGCAGGATGGCCGTCGTTAGTCCGTAAGGAGGGTGTTCCTCACGCGAGCATCTCCGTTTGTGGGCCGGAGTCCTTGAGACGACAGGGGGCTCTGGCACCACAAGTTGGAAAAGTGTGACCCTACCATAAAAAAAAGTTAGGGAAGCTCTCGCAGGCGGAGATGAGGACTCTCGAGCCGGGTCTACGAATGAGCGTGATGATTGAACTTCTGGAGGCTACGTGGCCGAGCAGGGCCACATTGATCACCTCTAGTGCCTCAGAAATCCCGGGAGCGGGCTATCTCGTAAGCGAGACGACGATGGGTGGCGCGTCCGTGTTGCTTTCATCCGCGCCAGGTCGTGCGCTCAAAGTGCTAGGCTAACGCGAGACAGTGACGGGAAGCGTTTGCGGGTGGTGTAATGAACGCCCAGGAGGTCCCGGACGAAAACATGCAGCGATTCCCGGAGATCCGGCGCAAGAGCCGATGACGATACCCGTCGTCTTCAGCACAGGTTCACTATACCCCTTCGGGCTCGAACGGATCTATTCCTGGGCGGCCGAGGTCGGCTTCGACGGGGTGGAGATCATGATGGACGAGCGCTGGGACACCCACCAGCGTGCATACCTCGACTACCTCGCGCAAAAGCACGACCTTCCCATCCTGGCCCTCCATCCGCCACTGCGCCGCGGCGCCTGGAACCTCTCTCCCGAAAAGACCCTGGTCCGCTCGGCCCGTCTCGCCCGCGGTGCCGGGATATCCGTCGTCGTGGCGCACCCGCCGCCACCGGGCAGGCCACTGGAGCGCTGGGCCGCTGGGCCTCTGCGCGAGGCGCGCGAGCAGGGCGTCTCGGTCGCGGTCGAGAACATGCCGCGCTCCGAGCCTCGCCGCGTCTTCAGCATCGGGCGCTACCGGAGCTGCTACCTGCCCGAGCACCTCCTCGGTCTGGGAGACGTCACCCTCGACACCAGCCACGTCGGGGCGAGCAAGGTGGACCTGATGCGCGCGTACTCCACGCTCGCGAACCAGCTCCAACACGTCCACCTCTCCGACTCAGACCTCACCGGCGGCGACCAGCACCGCCTCCCGGGCAAGGGCCGGCTCCCCCTGAGGCCGTTCCTCTCCGCTCTGGCGAACAGCGACTACCCGGGCGTCGTCAGCCTGGAGCTCAAGCCCTGGCCCCTCGGAGCCCCTGACCCCGACACCATACTGGCGCGGATGCGCGGGGCGCTGGAGTTCGCTCGCACTGCGCTGCGCGCCGGGCCGCGCTGAGAACAGATGATAAGCTCTCCGAACTGTTCGCATGAGCGGCTCGAGGAGCGGATTCTATGAGAGACGAGCGTTTGCAGAAGCTGGCGCGGGTCCTGGTCGACTACTCGGTCGAGGCAGCGGAGGGGGAGCAGGTCCTGATCGCAAGCGGGGCCCCGGCACAGCTCCTCATAAAAGAGGTCTACACTAGGGTCCTCGACGCTGGCGCCATCCCCGTCCCGCAGGTCGCCCTCCCCGGCCTCCAGGAGATCTTCTTCGAGCACGCCAGAGATATTCACTACCAGAAGACCCCGCCAGCCCTGCGCGCCATCTACGAAGGCGCGGACGCCGTCATTACTATCATGGCGCCGCATAATACCAAAGCTCTCGCTAACGTGGACCCGCGCAAGCAGCAGGCTCTGGGGAAGCGGGACAAGGCGTTGCAGGACATGATCCTGGAGAAAGACAGGTGGGCGTTGACGCTCTTTCCGACGCAGGCGCTGGCGCAGGAGTCCGAGATGAGTCTCGAGGAGTACGAGGAGTTTGTCTTCGAGGCGATGGCGCTGAACGAGGACGACCCGGTCCGCTACTGGCGTGAGAAGGCTGAGGAGCAGAAGAGGTTAATAGAGCGTCTGGAGAAGGCGAGCGAGGTGAGGATCGTGGGCCCTGAGACGGACCTGACGCTCTCCGTCGAGGGGCGCAGGTTCTTGAACGGCGATGGGAAGCACAACATGCCGTGCGGTGAGGTCTTCACAGGGCCTGTGGAGGACTCGGCGAACGGTGAGATCTACTTCGGCGTTCCGTCGGCCGTCGCGGGGCGCGAGGTCTCGGGGGTGCGGTTTCGCTTCGAGGACGGCAGGGTGGTCGAGGCGAGCGCCGAGAAGGGGGAAGAGTACCTGTACGCCATGCTCGACGCGGACGAGGGGGCGCGCTACCTCGGGGAGCTCGGCATCGGGACGAACTTCGGCATCTCCAGGGCGACGAAGAACATACTCTTCGACGAGAAGCTCGGTGGAACGGTGCATCTGGCGATCGGGCGTTCCTACGAGAAGACCGGGGGCAAGAACGACTCGAGCGTGCACTGGGACCTCATCTGCGACCTGCGCGAGGGCGGCGAGCTGCGGGCCGACGGTGGGATCGTGCAGAGAGATGGCCGGTTCCCGGACTACGACTTCGCGGCTTGAGGAGGCAGGGTGTCGGTAGAGAGACTGGGAGAGACGATGCTCCGGGTAGCGAACATCGAGGACGAGGTCGCGCTCGAGAGCGTGCGCGACGCGCTGGATGCGCTCGATTTGGTCTACGAGCACATCCGCTCGGAGCCCGACGAGGACACTTTCCCGCAGACCGCCTACTTCTACATCCCCGACAACTTCGCGGACGACGTGGACAACGTCATGCAGCGGCTCGCCGAAGAGTACGGCTTCGAGGCCGAGCTTTTGTGACGCGTAGGGGGCTCCAGGTGCTCTACGAAGCGGTCTTTCTCGACGTTGACGGTACGCTTCTCTGGGTACATCTCGACGTGGAGGGTTACGTTGAGGACCTGGCGCCCTACGCGACGAACGGATCGCTTACCGTCGAGAGGGCTAAGGGGCCGGTGCGGGAGGGTCTGCGGCGGCACATAGAGAAAAATATCGAGCACCGCACGGAGGAGGACCTCGCCGGCTTCAAGCGCCGTAACGCCGAGATCACCGCAAGCACCCTGGGCATTCGGGCTCCGACGGACCTCCTTGCTGCGGTCGCGGATCGCAGGATCTCCTTCAATCCCTACCCCGAGTCCGAGGCTGTGCTGCGCCGGCTCAGGGAGATGGGGGTGGGGATGTACGTCGTCTCGAACTGGGACCTCGGGCTAGCCGGGGTGCTGGAGGATCTCGGCTGGATGCGCTACTTCGACGGCCTCGTCGTCTCCGCGGTCTCCGGGGTCGAGAAACCGGACGCGAGAATCTTCGAGGAGGCGCTCGAGGCCAGCGGCGTAGACAGGCACAGGGTGGTCCACGTCGGCAACGATCCCGTCACGGACATAAGTGGGGCTGCAGAAGTGGGAATAGACACGGTACTCGTGGACCGCAGGGGCAACGTCTTTGCTCCCGAGGCCACGTTCGTCATCCACGACCTGAGCGAGCTGCCGGATGTGGTGAGGGGTTAGAGGGTTGTCAGAGGCGGGAGAGCGCAGGGTGGACAGGGAGCGCATCCAGCGGGCTGTGCGCGAGATCCTCATAGGCATAGGTGAGGATCCAGACCGCGAAGGCGTCCTCGGCACCCCCGAGCGCGTCGCCGACGCCTACGCGTACCTCTTCGCGGGCCTGAGCGAAGATCCCACCCGCCACCTGGATGTGGGTTTCATGGAGTCCGCGCGAGATATGGTCCTGGTCCGCGACATACCGCTGGCGAGTTTGTGCGAGCATCATCTCCTGCCTTTTATTGGCAAGGCTCATCTGGGGTACGCTCCGAACGGACGGGTCGTCGGCCTCAGCAAGCTGGCGCGGCTCGTGGAGGGGTACGCGCGACGGCCTCAGCTCCAGGAACGTCTCACGGCCCAGATCGCCGACGCCCTCTACGATAGTCTGGGCTCTCGTGGCTCCATCGTCGTGATCGAGGCCGACCACTCGTGTATGACGATGCGCGGCGTCCAGAAACCGGGCAGTATCACGGTCACCTCGGCAGTGCGCGGGATCTACGAGGAGGATCATAGCCTCCGTGCGGAGACTATGGCCCTGATCTCGCGTGGTCCCATACGGTAGCTCTCGGCCATCTGCGCTCTCTCGAAGAGGACGCCGACCCCCACATGCTGAGTGCAACTTATCGCCCTCGAGGATCCTCAGCGTCGTGCCGAAGACCTGGAAGGAACCGTTGGTGCGGCCTGGCCGACCTTCTCCCACTCGGGTCGGTGAACCTGAGGGTGGAGTCGGGGAGATCCGCCTCGCTCAGTAGCTCGGTGTTGTACGCTACAACTCGCGCTCCGGAACTCGATCGAGGTTTTGCGGCGCAAGTCAAGTAGTGTTCATCCACCCGGTCATGCACCGTCCTTGAATTGGCTTTCCTCCTCTCGTCTCCACAGCCGGGCGCTTCGTACCAGTGCCTCCCGGACGCGCCGCCGCGTCAGCAGCGCCGCCACTGCGATCACGACGAGTCCGATGGCGATGGCTACCTCTACCCAATCGCCGGTGACCAGACCGGCCCCGATCCCCACGGTGAAGACCTTCGGCAAGGCCGTCA
>JBJMIY010000101.1:0-6934 GCA_045806605.1 Rubrobacteraceae bacterium | reverse complement strand
CCCTCCCTTATCCTCTCGTAGCTCTCCTCGATATAGCCGGGCACGACGGGCACGTCGCCGTAGTCTATGACCGAGAGGTGGTCGAAGATCCCCACGCCCAAAGAGGGGTTGTAGCGCCTCAAGAGGTGCGAGACGCTCCTTATGGACTCGGGGCCGAAGCGGGCGCCGACGCGGAAGGTGCCGCCGGTATCGAACGGGGCGCCGACTATGGCGGCGTCGGCGTTCTCGAGGTCCTGGACGTTGGGCAGCCGCATGAAAGTGCGCACGCCTGAGAAGCGCGGCGTCACGAACGAGTCGGCCGGCTCGTAGCGGGTCAAGGGACCCTCTCCTTTCGTCTGGGAGCGCGCGGGGCGTCCTCTTTCTCTATCTCTGGGCCGCCTCCCTGGGATCTTTCTCCGGGGGTCCGAACCAGCGGCGTAGCAGGTAGGCAACCAGGATCACGGCGGCGCTGATCACGCTCGCTATCAGCAGGGGTCGCTGGTCGGGGATGACCGCCATCGCAATGAGCACGGCCACCATGGCTGCTATGGACAGGTACGTCAGCCACGGGTAGAGCCACATCCTCAACTGGAGTCTCTCGGGTGCCTCGCGCTCCAGGCGGCGGCGCATCACGAGCTCAGAGATGGCGATCAGAAGGTAGGCGAAGAGCGCGATGGCGCCCGAGGCGTTGATCAGCCACGTAAAGATCTCCTCGGGGAAGAAGTAGTAGATCACGACGGAGATGTAAGCGAAACTGGTCCCCGCGAGGATCGCCCACATCGGGACGCCGCGGCGGGTAGTATCGGTGAAGAACCCCGGCGCGTCGTTGTGCCTCGTGAGCGCGAAGAGCATCCGGGAGGTCGTGTAGAGGCTCGAGTTGAGAACGCTGAGCACGGCGGTCAGGACCACGAAGTTCATAATATCGGGCGCGAAGGGTATCCCCATCTTCTGGAAAGCGATGGTAAACGGGCTCTGGAGTACCGCGTCTTCGGAGAACTTGGTGTCCCACGGCACCACCGCCGCCAGGAAGAAGACCGAGCCCACGTAGAAGAGCAGAATCCTGTAGATGACCTGGTTGGTCGCCCTTGCCACGCCCCGCTCGGGCTCGTTGGACTCGGCAGCCGCGATGGTGACGATCTCCGCCCCGACAAACGCAAAAATCACCGTGACGACGCCGCTGAACATCACCAGACCCCCGTTGGGGAAGAAGCCGCCGTGAGCGTAGAGGTTCGAGAGACCCATACCACCACCCGGCAGCACGCCGGTCACGAACAGGATGGCCAGCACTATGAAGATGATGATCGCCGCCACCTTTATACCGGCGAACCAGAACTCGAACTCGCCGTAGGAGCCGACCGAGTAGAGGTTGGTGGCGGTTAGCAGCAGGATCAGGAACAAGGATATGAGCCACGGCGGTATCCCCGGTATGTACTCACCCACGATGCCCGCCGCAACGGTGGCCTCGAAGCCGACCACTATCGCCCAGAAGTACCAGTAGAGCCACCCGACGGAGAAACCGGCCCAGTTTCCCAGAGCCATGCGGCTGTAGTCGGAGAAGGAGCCGACCGAGGGCTGCGCCACCGCCATCTCGCCGAGCATCCGCATGACCAAGATGAGGATGGCTCCCGTCAGCAGGTACGTGAGGATCGTCGCCGGACCGGCCTGGTTGAGGATCGGTCCCGTCCCCACGAAGAGGCCCGCGCCGATGATCCCGCCGATGGCGATCATGGTCATGTGCCGCCTCTTTAAACCAGGCTGCAGATGACCCTGCTCGCGTCCACCCCGCCGGTCCGCGCTGGCTTCAGCCATGCCTGCCCCTTTCAACCGCCTCGATCCCCTGTCAGGGCAGCTTACGGCCACCTACGTTCCCCCGCAACCCGTACGGCGAACAATAAATCGAGACGACCCGGGCGTGCCGGCCGTGCTCTCTACAAACTACGCAGGCTCTCGCTCAAGGCGCCGGAGATGAACTCCAGGTCATCGTCGCTCACGACCAGCGGAGGGGCGAGGGTGATGACGTTGTTGAAGCCTGCCACCGTGTCGCCGTTCTTCCCGACGATTAGCCCTCTCTCCTTGCAGCCGGAGATGACCTTCGCGACCCTCTCGGCCGTGGCCGGGGTCCTGGTCTCTCTGTCTTCGACGAGCTCTATTCCGAAGAGGAGGCCCTTGTGCCTGATCTCCCCGACGTTCGGATGGTCTTCGAGTCCGGCGAGCTTGCCACGCAACCTCTCACCCATCTTTGCCGAGCGCCCGGACAGGTCCTCCTCCTCCATGATCTCGAGGTTCTTCACCGCGAGCGCGCACGCCGCCGGATTGCCGCCGAACGTGTTGACGTGGCGGAAGTGATCGTACTCCTCCGTCCCCTTGAACGCTTCGAAGATCTCGCGCTTCACGGCGGTGGCGGAGAGCGGCAGGTAGGCGCTCGTGATGCCCTTGGCCATCGTCACTATGTCCGGCTTGACGCCGTAGTGCTGGTAGCCGAAACGCCGGCCCGTGCGGCCGAAACCGCAGATCACCTCGTCCACGATGAACAGGACGCCGTTCTTCCGGCAAATCCTTGCCACTTCCTCGACGTAGCCGTCGGGCGGGACGAGCACGCCGCCGCCGGTGATGATGGGCTCCATGATGACCCCGGCGACCGTCTCGGGCAGCTCCCAATGAATGGTGCGCTCTATTGCCCTGGCGCACTCCAGGTTGCACTCGGGCCGGTCGGCGCAGTAGGCGCAGCGGTAGCGGTCGGGGGGCGCGACGTGCAGGAAGCCAGGAGCGAGTGGCTCGTAGCGGTACTTGCGCGCGGCCTGGCCCGTGGCCGCCAGCGAGCCCATGGAGTTGCCGTGGTAGGCCCGGTAGCGGGAGACGAACTTCCACCGCCTCGGCTCGCCGTTCTGCTCGTGGTACTGGCGCGCCACCTTGAACGCCGTCTCGTTGGCCTCCGAGCCGGAATTGGAGTAGAAGACGACGTACTCGTCGCCGAGCCACTCGTTGAGCTTCTCGCCCAGCTCCACGGCGGGCTCGTGACCCATCGTGAGCGGGTAATAGGGCAGCTTGACGAGCTGGTCGTAAGCAGCCTTCGCCAGCTCTTCGCGTCCGTAGCCTACGTTGACGCACCACAGACCGGACATACCGTCGAGGTAACGGTTGCCTTCAGCGTCGGAGATCCAGGCTCCATCACCCTCCGTTACCATTATCCGCGGCGACGGCGCGGTGCCTCCCCCCTCTACCGGCGTGTAGCGCGACATGGCGTGCCAGACGTAGCGCTCGTCCTTCTCGACCAGCTCGCGGATCTTCGCGTCCTTCGTGTCCATGCCTTTCTCCTACCTTAATAGCTTCTCAGGATCGGTGTAGCTGAGGCCGTGGGCCTCGGCGACCGGCTCCGAGACGAGGTTGCCGTCCAGAGTCGAGAGGCCCTTCGCCAGCGCCGGGTCCTCCTGCGCAGCCCCCTCTATCCCCTTGTCGGCTATCTTGATCAGGTACGGCAACGTGACGCTCGTGAGCGCGAGCGTCGATGTCCTCGCCACCGCCCCGGGGATGTTGGCGACGCAGTAGTGGACAACCCCCTCCTCGACGTAGGTTGGCTCCGAGTGCGTGGTCGGCCTGGCGGTCTCGATGCACCCACCCTGGTCTATGGCGACGTCAACCACCACGGACCCCTCCTTCATGCTCGCCACCATGTCCCGGCTGACGAGCTTGGGCGCCTTCGCCCCGTGCACCAGAACAGCCCCGATGACCACGTCCGACTCGGCGACGTAAGAAGCGGTCCTCGCCCTGTTCGGGATGACCAGGTCCGCCCTGCCCCCGAAGATGTCCGAGAGGTACGCTAGCCGCTTGGGGTCGATGTCGAGGACCCTGACGATGGCCCGCATCCCCACCGCGATCTTGGCCGCCTCCGTGCCCACCACGCCGCCGCCGATGATGGTGACTTTGGCGGCGGGCGTACCGGGTACGCCTCCCAACAACAGCCCCGCTCCACCCTGCGGACTCTCCAGACAGTGCGCCGCAGCCTGCACCGACATCCTCCCCGCCACCTCACTCATCGGGGTCAAGAGCGGCAGGCTCCCGTCAGGGAGCTCGACCGTCTCGTAGGCTATGGAGTCGATCTTGCGCTCCATCAAGAACTCGGTTAGCCCTTTGTCAGCCGCAAGGTGCAGGTACGTGAAGAGCTCGTGCCCCTCGCGGAAGCGGTCGTACTCCTCGGGGATGGGCTCCTTGACCTTCACGATCAGATCCGCCGCCTCGAAGACCCCCTCCGGCCCGTCGACCAGCCTCGCCCCAGCTTCTTCGTACTCCTCGTCCGCGAAACTAGCGCCCCGACCGGCACCCGCCTCCACAACCACCTCGTGTCCGTGGTGGACCATCTCCGCCACCCCGTCCGGTTGCATGGAAACGCGGCCTTCCTGGTCTTTGATCTCCTTCGGAACACCCACGACTCGAGCCATGCTCTCTCCTCCTCGCTACTGCCTCCCCCGTACCTTATATCAGGTTACTATAAACCTGCAATGATACTGTCAAAAGCCCTGGCGGCACGCGCTGCCGTTGCAGCAACTTTGCAAGTATACTGTGAGGCTGCGTTATGGGATGCTAACGAGACAGGAGGACTGTTGGCGCTTGGCGGAGGTTCGGTTGGGTTCTCCATAGGCGAGGTTTCGCAGGCGATAGGGTTGGCGCCTCAGACTTTGAGGTTATGGGAGCGGGAGCGTCTGGTGAGGCCGCGCCGCACGGACAGGGGCTACAGGGTTTACACGGAGCCCGATGTGGAGCGGCTGCGCAGGATCAAGCAACTCAGGAAGGTCGAGGGCCTGAACTTCGCCGCCATTCGCAAGCAGCTTGGCACCGCCGACGAGGTATCTCGGGAGAACGGCTTCTCCGGGTCGCCGAACGCGATGGGGGAGCGGCTGCGGCGGCTGCGCACGCGAGCGCACAAGACTCTCACGGCGGTATCGCAGGCTACGGGGCTCTCCATCGCGTTCCTCTCGGCGCTCGAGCGCGGGGGGTCGGGAGCTTCGATCGCCTCGCTGCGGCGGCTGGCGGAGGCGTATGGGGTGACCATGCGGGAGCTTTTCGGGGCGGACCTGGACCAGAGCTCCCCGCTGGTGCGGAGCGTTGATCGCCCGGTCATGGAGTGGGACAACGGCGTGCGTTTCGAGGAGATGGCCTCGGGGGAGAAGGTAATGGACCCCTCCTACATAAGGGTACCGGCTGGCGCGGGGAGCGAGGGCTTCTACTCGCACAACGGTGAGGAGTTCGTCTACGTCATCTCCGGCGTACTGTTCGTGGAGCTCAAGGACCAGGGCACCTATCGGGTAGCGCCGGGCGACACGCTCTACTTCCCTTCGACCACCCAGCACCGATGGTGGGCCGCAGACGAGCCCGTCGAGGCGGTCTACGTCAACACCCCGCCGACCTTCTGAAGTGGTTTCAGGCTTCAGGGTTTCCTCTCCGGGACCGATCCTGTCGGCGGGCGCGGAGCCCACGGTTCCCGGTCGATCGAGAAAAAGGTCGTAGGCCTCATTGGTGAACCCCGATAGTCGGCTCGAGGCTCTGCTCTCCGTTCCTGTGCTGCACGGTCCGCAGGTCTCACCGGACGGCCGCTGGGTTGCATGGAGCTGGTCGCGGCTCGGTCCCGCGGCGGACGTGTTCGCGGCGCCCACCGACGGCTCGGCGCTCCCCATTCGCCTAACGGAGACAGCGGACGACACGCTGGTCGTGTCCTGGACCCCGGACAGCCGCGCCGTCGTGGTGGGCCAGGACAGGGACGGTAACGAGCGCAGGCGGCTCTTCAGGGTCGGGCTCGAGGAGCCGGGCGTTATTGAGCCGCTCACCGAACAATCGCCCGGCTACTACGTCCGGGGCGGGCAGGTGCACGGGCGGTGGCTCGTCTACGGGGCGAACGTGGACGTAGAGACCGGGGAGGAGATAGAGGAGACCTGGATCTACCGCCAGGACCTCCGAAGCGGCGAGCGCGAAGTACTGGCCCGTCCGCGGAGGGGCAACTTCTACGCGCCCCAGCTCAACACGCCGGGTGACCATATTCTCTACCACCGCAACGACATCGACCCGGCGGGATTGCAAGTCTGGCTCGTGGACGTCGAAGGCCGCGACGACCGCGAGATCCTCAACTTCGGTCCCCGGATCAAGGTCTATGCTTCGTGGTTCCCGGATGGGCGGCGGGTCCTCTTCGTGGCGGAGACGGAAACACACCGCAGGCTGGGCGTGTGGGACGAAGGGACCGTGCGCTGGCTGCTGGACGATCCGGAGCGCAACGTAGAGTACGCTTTCGTACCCCCCAACGGGGGTCCCGTTGTCGCGGTGGAGGTAGTGCGGTCGCAGGTCCGGGCGACGCTGCTCGACCCTCTAACCGGGACCGAAGAACGCCCGTACGTGGCCGCGGGTAATGCGATCCCGCTCTCTCCGATCGGGGGAGAGAGCTGGGTCGGGCTGCACTACGACGCCAGGCACCCCGTGGACCTCGTGCTCTTCGATCCCACAGAAGCTACCAAGACCCCGGCCAGTCTCACCGGATTCTGGGAGCGCGTCCCGCTGGAGCCGGGAGAGCTGGCCGCGGCCGAGGACTTCACGTGGACATCCGTTGACGGGCTCGAGGTACAGGGATGGCTGTACCGGACGCCGGGCCGGAGCACGGGGACCATCGTGCTGATCCACGGCGGTCCCACCCACCACGCCGAGGACCGGTTCAACGCCCAGGTCCAGTACCTGGTCTCGCGCGGCTTCGACGTGCTCACTCCCAACTACAGGGGGAGTACCGGGTTCGGACTCTGGTTCCAGGAGGCAATAAAGGAGGACGGCTGGGGCGGCCGCGAGCAGGAGGACATCAGGTACGGCATCGAGGCGCTCGTCCGGGCCGGTGTGGCGGAGCCGGGTCGTGCCGGCGTCACCGGGACCTCGTACGGCGGGTACTCTGCGTGGTGGGCGATCACACACTATCCGACCGACCTCG
>JBJMIY010000100.1:0-5255 GCA_045806605.1 Rubrobacteraceae bacterium | reverse complement strand
GGTCGACTGGAAGCCCGAAGGGCTCCCAATGGCGACGGTGAGCTGTCCTACCGCAAGCTGTTTGTCGTCGGAGAAGCTCGCCGCGGGTAGCCCGTCGCGGTTCACTTTGATCACGGCCAGGTCGGTTATCGGGTCGGTCCCGACGACCTCGCCCTGCTCGGTGGTGCCGTCGGCGAAGGCGACCTCCACAGTGCGCGCGCCCTCGACGACGTGGTTGTTGGTGATTATGTAGCCGTCTGAGCGGTAGATGACGCCGCTTCCGATCCCCTCCTGCTTCTGGGTCCCGAAGGGGGTCCGCTGGACCCCGGAGACGTTGACCTGCACGACGCTCGGCTCGACCTCGGCGGCCACCTGCGCCACGGGCTCGTCGCCGGGCACGGCGCCAGGGGCCGCCACGGCTGTCTTGGCAAGGCCATCGGGTCCCTGCTCAGTCGCGGAGCGGTAGACGGCCCCCGCCGCGACGAGCAGCGCGAGCACTGTCAGCAGTAGCAAAAACCGCGAGCTCATGCCACCACCTCCCGAAGCATCCTGCGGTTCTCTCTGGTACGCAGGATGCTCTCGGCCTCCAGCTGGATCTGCCTCACCCGCTCCCGCGAGATGCCGAGCTCTCTGGCGAGATCCTCGAGGGTCGCCCTCTTGCGGTCGTCGAGTCCGTAGCGCCTGACGAGGACGTGGCGCGTGCGCTGGGGCAACCTCGCTACGGCCATCTGCAACCCCAGAGCCTCCATCTCCCGGATCACCGCCTCAGGCGTGTCCGGCACCCGCTCGTCCTCGACGAGCTCCCCCAGCTCGGTGTCCCCGTCAGGGCCGACGAGCCTGCTCAGGCTGGAGACGTGCGTCGTCGCTCTCAAGGCCTCCCGTACCTCCTCGACTTCCCACCCGAGGTGCGTCGCGACCTCTTCCACGGTCGGCTCGCGACCGTGCTCTCTCAAGAGCTCGTTCCGCGCCTTGCCGGTCTTCCGCACCTTCTCGCTCATGTGGACCGGGATACGTACCGTTCTCCCCTTGTCCACGACGGCCCGCTGCACAGCCTGCCTGATCCACCACGTCGCGTAGGTAGAGAACCTGAAGCCTTTGTCAGGGTCGAATCTCTCTACAGCCTTCATCAACCCTATGTTTCCTTCCTGGATCAAATCCTCGAAGGGCAGCCCGTTGTCCCTGTACCTCTTGGCGACGCTCACAACAAGCCTCAGGTTCTTCTCGATGAGACGCTGGCGGGCTCTCTTGTCGCCGGTGCGGGCGCGCCTGCTGAGATCCACCTCCTCCGCGTGCGTGAGCAGGGTGCCCGTGTCTATCCGGGCGAAGTAACCTGCGAGGAGCCCGGGCGTCTCCGGGTCTGCTTCCCTAGGGTGCGTAGCGTGGTTGCTCATGCGCCTCTCTCCTCGTCTGCTAGCACGACCTTCTTCTCCTTCGCAGCGTCCTGGGTGCCATAATTCTGGACCCCCAGCCTGTGAGGACGCTTTGAGGAAGATGAGAGTTTGCACAGAAAACACACCGGCGTGGCCCAACCTCTTTAGAATGGGACGAGAAGATGAAGAGGATCCTGGTAGTTGAGGACGAGGAGCGGCTGGCGCGTCTGATCTCCCGCGTGTTGCGCGAGGAGGGCTACGCGGTCGAGACGACCGGCGACGGGCGAACCGGGCTCTCGCGCGCCCTCTCCGAGGACTTCGACCTCCTGATCCTCGACTGGATGCTACCCGACCGCAACGGGCTCCAGATCGTCCGGGGCTTGAGGGCGGCGGAGATCAGGGTCCCGGTCCTGATGCTCACCGCCCGCGACCAGATCGAGGACCGCGTCGAGGGCCTCGACGCCGGGGCCGATGACTACCTGTCCAAACCGTTCGCCTTCCCCGAGCTCCTCGCCCGCGTGCGCGCGCTCACGCGACGGCCCTGGGCCGAAAGAAGCGACGGGATGGCCCTCTCCGCCGGCGACGTCACGCTGGACCCGGTGCGTCACGAGGTCCGGCGCGGGGGGGAGCGCGTCGAGTTGACAGCCAAGGAGTTCGCCCTGCTCGCCACCCTCTTGCAGCGCCCGGGGCAGGTCTTCACCCGCTCGGTCCTCCTCGATACCGTCTGGGGCGGCTCCCCCGAGGTCTACGCCAACGTCGTCGACCTCTACGTGTCTTACCTGCGCAAGAAGCTCGACCACGGCGGCAGGTCCTCCCACATCCGCACGGTCCGCGGCGTAGGCTATACTTTCGACCCCCAGACCTGACCTATGCTCGACCGCATCCGACGCCGCCTCACGATGGGCTACGTGGGCATCCTCGCCCTGATCCTGATCCTCTTCGGCTGCATCGTGGTGCTCAGCTTCCACCGCCAGGTCACCGTGCAGCAGAACAGGCTCCTCGAGCAGAGGGTGGAGAGCCTGGCTAAAGTCCCCTACTACGGGGGCGGCGCTCACATCCTCGAAGACCCTGATAAGTACGCCTGGGTCACACTGACCCCCGATGGGCATGTCTGGAGGCAAAACTCCACGGCTTCATCCCTTGGTCTTCCATCCGAGAAGCTCTTCCGAGAGTGCCTCAGCGAGCTCGAAGTGGTATCCGGCACGGTCGACAGGCCAGTTGAGAACGTGCGGGTCGCGAGCGCGCCCATCCTGCAGGATGGGAAGCCTATCGGCGTGTTGCAGGTCGCGCGGTCTCCTGCGGTGGTCTGGGGGATAGTAGGTAGCCTCGTCCTCGTCCTCGTTCCCATCGGCCTCGGCGCCCTGCTGCTGTCCGCGGTCGGAGGGCTCTATGTGTCCCGGCGCGCGATGCGCCCCGTCCAGGACGCTTTCGAGAGGCAGCGCACGTTTATAGCTGACGCCTCACACGAGCTCAAGACGCCTCTCACCCTGATCCGGGCCGACGCCGAGGTCCTCTCCTCAGCCCTCACCGACCCCGACGACCGTGAGCTCGCGGACGACCTGATCTCCGAGACCGACCGGATGAACGCCCTGCTCTCCGATCTCCTGACCCTGGCCCGACTCGATGCCGGGAAGCTCTCCGTCGAGCGCAAGCCCTTCGACCTGGCGAACACCATCGCCGAGACCGCGGAACGCTTCGACGCCAGGGCCGCCACCGAAGGGAAGAGGCTCGAGGTCCGCCTCGATCCATCGGACGGGATCCCGGCCCGCGGCGACGCCGGGAGGACGGAGCAGATACTGGCCTCACTCCTCGATAACGCCCTCCGTTTTACGCCCCCGGGCGGCCTCGTCACCGTCGAAGGCTATCCTAAGGACGGACAGGCCCTCGCGACCGTGACCGATACCGGCCCCGGCATTCCCCACGAACACCTTTCCCGCATCTTCGACCGCTTCTACCGCGCCGAAGCCGCCCGCACCCGCGGCGATGCCGGCGGAGGGACGGGCCTCGGCCTCTCCATCGCCCGCGACCTCGCCCGCGCCCAGGGCGGCGACCTCACAGCCGCCAACGCGCGATCAGACGGAGCCAGCTTCACCCTCACGCTCCCCGCCGCTTCCTGATCCGGCCGCCTGCGAACGGCAGGATACCGAGCTTGCTAGTTACTTGACTTTAGCAACTGAATAATAGACTATAGCAAGCGTACGAGGAGGTAGTGTGAGAGGAGACGACCTCGAGGCGAGGGTCGAGGCGATCAGGCGCTTCAACCGCTTGTTCACGCGCTGGATCGGGGTTTTACGCGAGGGGCTTTTGCACAGCAGCTACTCGCTCACGGAGGCGAGGGTCCTGTTCGAGCTGGCGAACCGCGAAAAGCTGAGTGCCTCTGAGCTGGTGCGCGAGCTGGGCCTGGATCCGGGATACATGAGTCGCACCCTGGGTGGGCTCGAGCGGCAGGGGCTCGTCGAGAAGGTCCGTTCGGAGACCGACGGCCGGCGGCGCATACTCTCGCTGACTGCCGAGGGCGAGGAGGCTTTCGAGGTACTGGATAGCCGCTCGCGCGAGGAGGTGTCCGAGATGCTTGGCGGGCTCTCGGAGGAGGAGCAGCGGCGTCTGCTCGAGGCGATGCGGACCATCGAGGGGATATTCGAGAAGGGCCTCAAGTTCTCGGAGCCCTTCGTCTTGCGCCCGCACGAGCCGGGAGACATGGGCTGGGTCGTCTACAGGCACGGCGTACTCTACGCCGGGGAGTACGGCTGGGACGAGCGCTTCGAGGCGCTGGTGGCACGGATCGTCGCTGACTTCATCGACGGCTACGACCCGAAGAAAGAGCGGTGCTGGATCGCCGAGATGGGTGGCGATCGGGTGGGCTGCGTCTTCGTGGTGAAGGCGACTGACACGGTCGCCAAGCTCAGGCTCTTGCTGGTCGAGCCCGAGGCGCGCGGCGTGGGCCTGGGCTCTCGCCTGGTCGAGGAGTGCATCCGCTTCGCCCGGAACCGCGGCTACGAGAAGCTCACGCTCTGGACCAACAGCGTGCTCGACGCCGCCAGGCACATCTACGAGGAGCACGGTTTCGTGCTCGTCGAGGAGGAAGAGCACCACAGCTTCGGCCACGACCTCGTCGGGCAGAATTGGGAGCTAGCCCTGTAAGAGGTATGGGTGGCATCCGAACAGTATTCCGATACCGGAAACTCGTTGGAACGGCTCCAGCCACGAGCCCCGGGCTCAAGAATCCTTCCTCCCGGGTAGAGTCTTTTGGGAGGAGATTCTGTGGCGGTAGAACTTCGAGAACCCCACGAACGACAATGCCGAAGCTGCTGCGCTCATCGCAAACCTCAACCAGTGTCCTGCCTGAAACTCTCGGGCGGTCTGCTTCAGATAGGCAACGGAATGGACTGCCGTACCCTCTTCAAACCTGATCGTGTTTCGGGGCCAGAAAAAAACCGCCGACAACAAGAACTCGCCCACGAGTATGACGGTCACGCTGCCCAGTATCCAGTAACGAGCCGACTTCACGCGCCAGCCCAGTATCAAGGTTCCGATGCCGGTGAGCAAGGCAAGGGTGCCTACGGGCGGGAAGAAGTCGCTCGGACCACTGACGACCGCGAAGTCCATCGCGTTATCGAGCGAGCGAGGGACATCGTAGAAAACATTCGGATAGACGATAAGCGTATCGAATACGAGGCCGCCCAGGAAGATCATCACCACCCACACGTGAGTCAGAATGAAGCTGAACGCGATCTGTTGTTTCCTCATGACTGGATACCTCCTCTGGTCGCATGCGCTCTACGCAGACCAAAGTACGGCTGAACCAGTCGCAGAGGCATCAGCCATAAGGACGATCCAAGCGGTTCAGAGGGGTTCATTCGCGGTGTGCAGAAGCTCGCCTTCTTTGACCTTTCTTTCATCCGAAGT
>JBJMIY010000099.1:0-6983 GCA_045806605.1 Rubrobacteraceae bacterium | reverse complement strand
CCCGTCCAACTCGGCGATGATCAGGCCGAGGGCACGCTTCGCGACGAGCATCATGGCGGTGTCGGTTACCTCCTGGCTCGTCGCCCCCTTGTGGACGTAGCGGGCTGCGTCTTCGGACACCTCCGAGACGGCCGTGGTGAGAGAGCGCACGAGCGGCGGTACGGGGTTACCCGCAGCGCGGCCCTGGTGACCGATCTCCTCCGGATCGAAGCGCGCTGCGACGCAGCGGGAGACGATAGTCTTCGCGGCTTCATCGGGGATAAGACCTGCCCGCGCCTGCGCGAGGGCCAGTGCGCCCTCCGTGTCGAGCATAGCCTGCAGCCAGGCGCTGCCAGAGACGGCCTCCCGGAACCTGTCCGGTACGAAGATCGGGCCGAACAGGTCCTCAGACATCGAAGAACGCGGTCTGGTTCTCGCCCTGGAGGTGGATGTCGAGCTCGAGCGCGCCGTCCAGCTGACGAGCGACGAGAGTCGAGCGCGCCGCCGGGTCTTCGATGGAAGCGAGCAGCGGGTCTGATGCGTTGGCCGCCTCTTCGTCGGGGAAGTAGATCCTCGTGACGAGCTGCCTGAGCAGCCCGCGGGCGAAGATCAGGACGTCTATGTGCGGCGCCTGGGGACGCCCGTCGGGGCCTGGCACGACCCCCGGCTTGACCGTCACGAACTCGTAGCGGCCATCGCCGTCGGTCGGACAACGGCCGAAGCCGGTGAAGCCTTCCTCGAGCGGCAGGTCGTCGCGGTCGTCTTCCGGGTGCGCGTAGCGGCCGGAGCGGTTAGCCTGCCAGACCTCCAGCATGGCGTCTACAACGGGCTCGCCAGCCCCATCATAGATGGTGCCGAGGATGCGCACCGCGTCAGGGTCGCCGGGGTCGACGAGGTGCTCGCCTCCCGGGAAAGGCAGGGCGAAGTGGTAGAAGGGACCGATGGTCTGCGAGGGAGTTGGAGGCAACGCCATCGCTAGCGCTCCATTGGCGTCGCGTCGCTTCCGCGCAGGACGATGTCGTAGCGGTAAGCGAGCGCCCACTCCGGCTCGGTCGTCTCCAGGTCGAAGGTCGAGATCATACGCTGCCTGGCTTCTGGGTCGCGCACCGAGTTGAAGATCGGGTCCTGCCCGAACAGAGGATCGCCCGGAAAGTACATCTGGGTGATGAGCCGGGTGGCGAAGGCCGGCCCGAAGAGAGAGAAGTGGATGTGGGCCGGGCGCCAGGCGTTGCGGTGGTTCCCCCAGGGATAGGCGCCGGGCTTTATGGTGACGAAGCGGTATCGGCCGTCGTCATCGGTCAGGCACCTGCCCGCGCCCGCGAAGTTGGGGTCCAGCGGCGCAGGGTGCCGGTCGCCCTGGTGAGTGTAGCGGCCGGCGGCGTTGGCCTGCCAGATCTCGACGAGGCTGTTCCTCACCGGACGACCGTCGCCGTCGAGCACGCGCCCGTGCACGATTATGCGCTCGCCAAGAGGCTCGCCCTCGAACTGGCGCGTCAGGTCGTGATCTAGCGCGCGTACCTTCTCGTGTCCGTAGGCCGGACCGGTGATCTCCGTGAGGCTGTGCGGCAGGATGATGAGCGGCTTCCCGGGTGCCCGCAGGCGCGTCGCCTTGTAGTCGGGGTACAGGTAAGGCGGATGCACTCCTTCGTCCCGCCGGTACCCGCGGGTACTGCTGGATCTCCGCATCACGCGCCTTTCTCCTCTCAGGACACTACAACCATCGCGATACCCTGCCCCACCCCGATGCACATGCTAGCCAGACCGTAACTCACGTAGTCCCTACGCCTCATCTCGTGCACGAGGGTGGTCAGTATGCGAGCGCCCGACGCCCCGAGCGGGTGCCCCAGCGCGATCGCTCCGCCGTTCGGGTTCAACCTCTCGTCCTCGGGGTCTATCCCCCACTCGTATAAGACCGCTAGAGACTGCGCCGCAAACGCCTCGTTTAGCTCTATGAGCCCCACCTCCTCAAGCGTGATGCCTGCCCGCCTCAGAGCCTTCTTGGTTGCAGGCACAGGCCCTATGCCCATAACCCTCGGAGCCACCCCTGCCACTCCTATGCTCCTGATCTTGGCCATCGGTTGGAGCGCGTGCCTGTGAGCGTAGTCCTTCGAGACTACCATCACAGCCGCGGCGCCGTCGTTCAAAGAGCTGGAGTTGCCAGCCGTGACGCTGCCGTCCTCCTTGAAAGCCGGCTTGAGCTTGCCCAGCTTCTCAAGCGTCGTCTCGCGCCTGGGTCCCTCGTCGGTCTCGACAAGCGTATCGCCCTTGCGCCCTTTCACCGTGACCGGCACGATCTCCTCGCGGAACCTCTTCTCGTCCATGGCGGCGAGAGCCTTCCGGTGGCTACCTAGCGCGAAACGATCCTGCTTCTCGCGAGAGATGTCATAGGTATGGGCCAACTCCTCAGGCCTCTGCTCCTCTGAGCTCACGTGGTAGCGCTCCTCTGCGAGGTTCTCGGCAGTCATGCCAAGGGAGTCGGTGTGACCCATCTTCTCCATCCTGGGGTTGACAAAGCGCCATCCCAGAGTGGTGTCATAGATGGTGGTGTGCCCTGTGGGGAAGGCGCGCTCGGGTTTGGGCATAGCCCAGGGGGCGCGGCTCATGGACTCCACCCCGCCCCCTATGTAGACCTCGGCCTCTCCTAGCATAACGGCTCTTGCGGCGTTAGCCACAGCCTCAAGCCCAGAGCCGCACAGCCTGTTGACGGTAGCACCTGATACGCTCTCGGGGAAGCCCGCAAGGAGTAGCGACATGCGTGCCACGTTGCGGTTATCCTCGCCTGCCTGGTTGGCGCAGCCGAAGTAGACGTCCTCGACCTCTTCAGGGCTAACACGGGTGCGCTCCATAAGGGCTTCGAGGGCAACCGCGCCGAGATCGTCGGGACGCACGGAGCTAAGAGCGCCACCGTGGCGGCCTATGGGGGTACGGACCGCGCCGACGATCCAGGCCTCGTTCGTTTCTCCGTAAGACATGGGATTCAAGCGCTCCTTTCGGTCGCGGGTCTCATCCCGTCCCTCACCTGGCCGCCTCGGTCCTCGCGTGCAGGTCGCGCAACACGGCGAGTTCCTCGTCCGTCGGCGGGTCGGTGGTTCCTGGATCTTCTGTGACCCGCAACTTCCAAGCCGTCGCCTCCCGGGCCTGCTCCACGGTCGCGCCCGGGTGCAGGGCGGCCAGGGTCAACTCCTTCGTCTCGGGGTCGGGTCTGAGGACACCGAGGTCGGTGATCACGACCGTCGGCCCGGCACCCGCGTAGCCGAGATCCTTGCGGGAGTCACCACCCTTTCCGTGCCCGACCGAGGTGACGAATGAGAGCTCTTCGACGAAAGCGCGCCTGTTGTGGCGGAGCATGATGATCACCTCTTTCGCGGAGGCGGCGATCTCGGGCGCCCCGCCAGCCCCTGGCAGGCGCACCTTCGGGTCGTCGTAGGGACCGACGACGGTGGTGTTGATGTTCCCGTAGCGGTCTATCTGGGCCGCCCCGAGGAAGCCGACGTCCACTCTTCCCGCCTGCAGCCAGTAGTTAAAGACCTCCGGTACCGGGACTACCGAATCGGCGTGCTCAGCGAGCACCCCGTCTCCGATGGAGAGTGGCAGCACGTCAGGCTTGGCGCCAAGGGTTCCTGACTCGTAGATCAGGAAGCACCCGGGCGCGTGCGTCGCACGGGCCAGGTTCGCAGCCTCGCTCGGGAGCCCGATCCCGACGAAGCAGACCGTTCCGTCCCCGAGTTCGCGCGAGGCGGCTACGGTCATCATCTCGTCTGTCGTATAACTGCCCTCCGCGGCAGACGCTCGGACGCTCACTCTCTGATCAGCTCCTCTTCTCGGAGGGTCTCCAGGTACTCGCCCCACTCTCCAGTGCCGAGGACGTGGCGCTCCATCCACTCCCGGAACGCCTCGCGGTCGCGCCCGATCGGGTCCCACGCCTCGTAGAAGGCGTTGTCGCGGGCGTAGTAGCCGTCGGCGTAAGAGGGGTGGGCTCCGAAGGGCACCACCGAGATCGCATCTATGACCACGGACGGCAACACTATCTGGAAGGGGTGAGGCTCGAGCTCGTCCACGATCTCCTCGACCGTCACGATGACCTTCGTGGCGGACATCACCGCTTCCTTCTGGATGCCCACGATACCCCAGATCGCCACGTTCCCCCGGCGGTCTGCCTGCTGGGCGTGGATCACCGCCACGTCCGGCCTCAAGGCCGGCACCGCCATCAACTTCTCCCCGGTGAACGGGCACGTGATGGGCGCTATCGTCGAGGTTACCTTGGGCAGGTCCGTGCCAACGTAGCCGCGCAGCACTGCGAACGGGAGGTTGGAGGCGCCGGAGACGTAGCGGTTCGCCATGCCTGCGTGACTGTGCTCCTCGATTTCGAGGGGCACGGGCCAACCGTGCTCGACTGCATCCCTGAAGCGGTGGAGGGAGCCGACGCCGGGGTTGCCGCCCCACGAGAAGACGAGCTTCCTTGCGCAGCCCATCCCGATCATCTGGTCGTAGATCAGGTCCGGCGTCATCCGGATCAGGGTGAGATCCCGCCTCTCCTGGCGGATGATCTCGTGCGCAGCGGCGGTCGGTATGAGGTGCGTAAACCCTTCCAGGGCGACCGAGTCACCACTCTGTACCAGCCCAGCGACCGCCTCCCGTAGCTCTATTAACTCAGCCACATCGAATCCTTACCCACAGCCTCGTCTCCTCCTATTTCCTCGAATGCGGCGCATGATCGGGAAGCGCGAAGGGGCCGGGTCCCGCCTCTCCGCAAGATTGCACATTCTCACCAGACGCCCCGACTCCTGTTGCTCCTCCTTGCCCCACAAGCTATTCTGGTCGCTATAGCACTATATGTCCAATACCAAATGAGCGTTCCGGATAAACCATCACGATAACGTGCGCGGCACACGGATAGGAGATTCTCACCGGGTATGGAGCACTGGCACGGTTTCGAAACGGCCCGCAACGTGGCGCAGATACATGAGACTACGATCGCGGACACTGCATCAGATCTCTCCGCCCACTTTGTAACGGTGCCGGCCCGCTCGCTCGGGGGCGGCTCCTATCTCTTCCAGGGCTCCGAAGGTCCCCTGGAAGAGATAGGGCTGCTGCGCATCGCGGACGTTCCGTTCGGCGGCGTAGCCCGCAGCCTGGCCGCGTTGCTGGTCTCCGAGGGCGTCGAGGATTTCCTCCGCCGGTTCGACCAGGGCTTCGAGGAAGAAACCAGGCACGCGAGCACCCAGCTGCCCAAACCATTCGAGTTCGCCGAGTACCTCACGTTCGCCAGAGTCGTTCCGTTCGAGTGGCCCTCGCTCGCCGCCGATTCTCTCGGGAACATCCTGACGGCTCAGGGCCAGGGCGAAGCGGGCTACATGTACCACGAAGAGACGGCAACCCCTGTGCTGGGCGTCGCGATCCCGGCCGGTATGGTGATCTGCGGCTCGACCTCCGGGATGTTGCGGTCCCTCGAATCGGGCCTCAGGCAGCGGCTCATACAGCTCGTGAAAAGCCGCTCCGGCGAAGACCGGGACGTACCGACCTAGCCTGCGCTCAGGCGAGCGCACCGTCCATCGCCTTCACGTTCGGTTCCCGGCCCGTCCAGAGCCGCTGCGCCAGCACGCCCTGGTAAAGCAGCATACGCTCGCCTGTGACGACCCTGGCGCCTCGTTCGCGGGCTTCCCGGATCAGGCCGGTATCTCTGCCGGGACGGTACACCGCGTCGCAGACCACCCTGCCCTCGTCCAGATGTTCTATTGGTATCGGTAGAGGGTCGCCATCTTTCATCCCCAGGGGCGTCGCATTCACGATAACCTCTACGTCTCGGGCCGCCTCGTCCAGCGAGTCGGGAGGATATACCTCGGGCTGCTTCAAGCCCGCCCCGCGTAGCTTGTCCCGCAGCTCTATAGCGTGTTCTACGCTCCGGTTGGCGATGCGCAGCTCTTTTATTCCCGCTCCGCCGAAAGCGAGGGCGATGGCGGCCGCCGCTCCTCCGGCGCCCAGGAGCAGAACCCGCCTGCCTGCCAGGTCGATGCCCGCTTCCCTGCAAGCCTCCACGAGGCCGCCGCCGTCGGTGTTGTAGCCGCGGAGCGTCGAGTCCTCGACCACCACGGTGTTCACGGCTCCGGAGAGCCGGGCTCCTTCGTCCACGCCGTCCAGGAGCGGGAGTATCGCCCGCTTGTGGGGCATGGTGACGTTGAAGCCCCGGAACCCGAGGGCCGGCGCTCCCCTCACCGCCAGGAACAGGTCATCCGGCTTCACGTCGAGAGCGACGTAAACGTAGTCCAGACCGTCGGCTGCGAAGGAGGCGTTGTGCATAGCCGGGCTCAGGCTATGCTCGACAGGGTGCCCGATGAGGGCGAGCAACCGCGTCTTACCGCTGATCATCCACTCTCACCTCGTCCTTCGTTCGCAGACCCCTACGAAACCGCAGTCTATCCGATACAGGGCGCTTTTCGTGCCTTCGGCCTCGAACGAGGTACTTTCGCCAATATTGCCGGCGTTCGGGGAACGCTTTGCGGGTGTGGAGCTCTTCCTGCGAGCTTCCGGATGCCCGGCCTCTACGGCCAGGTCATCTGGGCATGCCGCGCGGCGAGCTTCGTTCCGAACGCAGTGCAGAAAGACGTCAGCCTCGTGCAGACCATCGTCGCTACTTGTACGGGTGTACCATTCGTTTCCGGCTCTCTGAGCGATCTCCACAGGGAGGGATCGTAGGCTCGTCCGTCGGGGTGGAATGCCTCGAATGCGCCCTCATCGCGGAAGTCACGAACTTCGTTCGCTGGAACCAGCTGCTGCGACCTCGAATCCGGGCAAGAGCCGCTGACCAGCATTTGCGCGGTGGCTCCTTAGCAGCCAGAATAGCAAGCGCAGGCAAGGACAAGATGGAGAGGGGTGCCGCATCGATGGTCGCGTAGATCCTGGCCCACCGCTGTGGATATAACGTTCCGGAGTATAGGGTAGGGCGGGCAAGCCTTTTTCTGCGCGCCTGGTTCTCTGAAAGGAATGGACGCCCGCAGCATAAGGGG
>JBJMIY010000098.1:0-4228 GCA_045806605.1 Rubrobacteraceae bacterium | reverse complement strand
GCGCCGCTCCGCGCCTTTCGCCGGCAGCGTTACGTCGACGCGGGCCTGCCGCTCGCCGCTCGCGAGTGCCTTCGCGGCGGCGTTGGCTGCAGCGGCGGCGCAGGTGCCAGTGGTCCAGCCGGTCCTGAGCCTCTCGCCCCTGACCTTCTCCATGCTCGGGGGCATGGATGGCTCGCGAAGCTTACGGGGCGGCATCGGCACCCTTCTGTGTGGGCTTCGCCCGACGGAACATGTGCGAAAAGTCGGGACTGTAGAGGTGGGAGCGCGTCCCGCCGGCACCGAGACCGGAGCCGACCAGGATCAAGGCCTGCCTCGTAAAGCCGGCCTCCCTGACCCGGTCGGCAAGCTCTTCGAGGCGGCACTCGATCACCCTCTCGTCGGGCCAGCTCGCCCGGTAGACCACGGCGCAAGGGGTCTCTGGCGCGTATCCGCCTTCCAGCAGGTCTTCCTGCAGGGCGCGCGGCTTCGCGGCGGAGAGGAAGATCGCCATAGTCGTCCCGTGCTCCGCGAAACCCTTTATATCCTCGCCCCCTGGCATGGGGGTGCGGCTCGCGCGGCGTGTCAGGACAATGGACTGAGAGACCTCGGGCACCGTCACCTCGCGACCAATAGCGGCTGCTGCGGCACCCAGAGCCGAGACGCCTGGGACCATCTCCCAGTCGAGGCCGACCTCTTCGCAAACCTCGATCTGCTCCATCACGGCCCCGTACAGGCTGGGGTCCCCGGAATGTACGCGGGCGATTTTCAGATCCTCATCCACAGCCCGCTCGTAAAGTCTGCGCACGCCTTCGAGCGGTATGGTCGTCGACTCGACGATCTCGGCCCCTGCACTAGCGTACTCGAGGATGTCTTCGTGGACGAGGCTTCTGGCCCAGATCACCACATCCGCCTCCCCGATGAGCCTGCTTCCCCTGATCGTCAGCAGATCCGGGGCCCCCGGTCCAGCCCCTATAAACCACACCTTACCCAATCCCCGAACCTCCGGTGAAGACCACGGTAGACAGATACATCCCCTCCCGCCCGACCATCTCCCGCGCGGCCACGACTTCCTCGCCCTCGATGCCAAGCCTCGCGCCATACACGGCGCTCTCCATCCGCCCCTCCTCCTCAGCGACCCGCAGCACCCCCGCGAGCCGGCTCCCGCCCTTGTAGCAAACCACCGTCTCGAAACCGGCGAGCGCCTCCCTCAGAGGTTCTTCCCCCGCTGTGAAAGGCAACAGCGCGAGCCGTCCGTCGCCTTCGAGCAGCACCGTCCCGCTGCGGGAGGCCAGATCCTGCATCGCAGTGATCCCAGGCACGGTCTGGATCTCTACGTGAGGTTCCACCTCCCTGACGGCACGCGCCAGGTAAGTGAAGGTCGAATAGACGTTCGGGTCGCCGATGGTGGCGAAGGCGCACGTCTTGCCGTCTCGCAGGCGCCCCGAGACTTCGCTTGCGGCGTTGGTCCAGTTACGCTCCCGGGCTTCTGTGTCGTCCGAGAGGGCGAAGAGGAGGCGTGAGATCCTCCCTTCGTCCAGGTACTCGCGCACCGTCGCCTCGGCCCTACCGACCTCGCCCGTGTCGGCCACGGGCACGAAGACCTCGTCGGCCTCCCGCAGGACGCGCAGGCCCTTGACCGTCAGCAGTTCGGGATCCCCAGGCCCTACCCCTACTCCAACGAGACGCCCGCTCATACTCTGACCTCCGCAGCGCTCCACGCAGCCCGCACGAGCCTGCGCGGCAGTTCCGGCATCGCCGCCCAGTGCGTGTGCAGGTAGCTCGCGTGTACGTTGCCGGCGCCGAAGCCTTCCGGACCGCGGCCTGCCAGGTCCCAGGCCGGCATCTCACCGGCCTTTGGCTCGATGGTCGAGTAATGGAACTCGTGCCCGCGCACTTGGGTGCCGGCCTCTGCGAGCGGCGAATCCGTCAGCGCGCGAGCCTCCCTATATCCGAGGGTGAGCCTCCTCGTCATCCTGGCCGTGGCGTCGAGTACGCCGCACATCGGATGCCCGTCGAGCTCACGGGCCAGGTACAACAGTCCGCCGCACTCGGCCACCACAGGACGCCCGCTTGCGGTGAAGTTCCTAACGCCCTCGCGCATCCCAACGTTGGCGGAGAGTGCTGCGGCGTAAGTCTCCGGAAACCCGCCACCGAGGTAGAGCGCATCCGTCCCGGGGGGCAGAGCTTCGTCGGTCGTCGGATCGAAGGTGACGATCTCGACGCCGGCGACCTCCAATAGCTCCAGGTTCTCCTTGTACAGGAAGCTAAACGATGGGCCAGTGGCGACGGCTACCCTGACGCTGAAGGAGGGATCCAAATCGGCAAACTCTGGTCTCCAGGGCTCGGCGTGTAGCGGTCCGGCCGAACCAGCAAGCCTCAACACCTCATCGAGGTTTATAGAATCGGAGATTACGGCTCCGAGAGCATCGAGCGAACGTCTAGCCTCATCGCGGCGCTCGGCGACGGGAACGAGGCCGAGGTGCCTATCCGGCGCCTGTATAGCGTTGTCGCGGCGCAGGGTGCCGAGGACGGGGATACGCAGGGGTTTCATGGCATCGCGGAGCATCTTTTCGTGGGCACTGGAGCCGACGCGGTTGAACATGACGCCCGAGACTCTCAACTCGGGGTCGAAGGTCATGTAGCCGTGGACGAGGGCGGCGGCGGAGCGGGCCATCGCCCTTGCGTCGACGACCAGCACGACGGGCGCATCGAGCAGTTTGGCGATGTGGGCGGTCGAGGCGAGCTCGCCGCCTCCGCTTTTGCCATCGAAGAGCCCCATCACGCCTTCTACGACGGCGATGTCGGCGTCTTGCACGCCGTTGGCGAAGAGAGGCCCGATCATCCGGGGTCCCGAGAGGAAGGCGTCGAGGTTGCGTCCAGGGCGGCCCGCCGCGAGGGTGTGATAGGAAGGGTCTATAAAGTCAGGTCCGACCTTGAAGGGTGCGACCTTGTAGCCTTTCGAGGAGAGCGCCGCCATCAGGCCCGAGGCGACGGTCGTTTTGCCGACGCCCGAGTGGGTACCCGCGACGACTATGCGCGGAATCTCTACCACTCGATCCCTTTCTGGCCCCTGTAGCCCTCGTCGAAGGGGTGTTTTATCTTGTTCACCTCGCTGACGAGGTCGGAGATCTCCACCAGTTCAGGCGGGGCGTCGCGACCCGTGATGATGACGTGCTGGAAGCCGGTACGGTTCTTGAGGACCTCTACGACCTCGTCCGTGTCGATCCAGCCGAACTTCATGGGGTAGGTGAACTCGTCGAGTAGGAGCATGTCGTAGGTCTCGTCGGCCAGGCGGCGCTTGACCTCCTCCCAGCCCTCGCGGGCCTTGTCCGCGCTCTCCACCAGGTCTTTCGAGGTCCACGTCCAGCCGTCGCCCATCTTGAACCAGTCGATGTTGCCGAGGACCTCGGCGGCCTTCTGTTCGCCGACGTTCCATTTGCCGCTCTTCACGAACTGGTAGACGGCTATCCTGTAGCCCCGCGCCCAGCCCCTGAGCATGACCCCGAAGGAGGCAGTGGACTTGCCCTTGCCGTGGCCCGTGTTGACGATGAGGAGCGGCCTCTCCCTGTTGGACCTCCTTCTGAGCCGCCGCTCCCTAGGCTCCCTGGTCTCCTGCGCCTCGCTCACGCCACCCTTCTCCTCTCGATAAGATCCACCAGCGAATCGGTTCGCAGCTCCTCCAGCCGCAGACACCGCGCTCCCATCGCCCCTGCAAGCTCGCCCGCCATCCCGAGCCGGACGTATCCTTCCTCCGTGTCGACCACGAACGAAGTGGGCCCGAGAGAACGTAGCCGCACGGCCGCCGCCACCGGGTCTGACCCCTCCGTCGCCCTTCCGTCGGTCAAGAGGACCAGCAGCGGCCTGCGTTCCCTGTCGCGCAGGTTCTCTCGTTTCAGCACCTCGGCGGTCTTCTCGATGCCGGCGGCGAGGGGCGTGCGTCCACCGCTCGGGAGGTTTTGCAGGCGCGAGACGGCAAGTTCGACGCTCGATGTTGGGGGGAGGAGTATCTGTGCTCCTTCACCACGGAAGGAGATCAGGGCGACCTTGTCGCGCCGCTGGTAGGCGTCGTTCAGCAGGGAGAGGACTGCTCCCTTCACAGCTGACATGCGTTTGCGAGCTGCCATCGAGCCGCTCGCGTCGACGAGGAAGAGGATCAGGTTCCCTTCTCTTCCCTCCCTGAGGTTCTGGCGCAGGTCGCCGCGACGAACCTCGAGCCCAGGCCCCTCCCTGCCCCGCGCCCTCTGGTGCG
>JBJMIY010000097.1:0-9277 GCA_045806605.1 Rubrobacteraceae bacterium | reverse complement strand
GTTTGTGAGGTCCCAAGAAAAGGACCCCTTCGGGGAGGGCCTGCACAACACCCACCCCGCCCGACCTGCCTCGCCGAGGCTCTCCGCCTTCCGGGGTGAGTTCGATCCGGCATGGCCCTTCACATCCGGCTCTTGGCGAAGCTCCGGCTTGCCGAGGTCCTGACCAAGGTCGACGAGGGCTGGGAGGATCACCGCCGCCGCATCCCCAGGACCGTCGTGAGCCCGGCCGCCGCCACCGCCAAGGACTAACCCAGCAGCAGGTAGAGCAGCGCCTTCTGGGCGTGCAGCCTGTTCTCCGCCTGGTCGAAGACGCGGCTCTGCGGGCCGTCTATGACCTCCGCTGCAACCTCCTGGCCGCGGTGCGCAGGGAGGCAGTGGAGGAAGATGGCGTCATTTTCGGCGAGGCTCATCAGCTCCTCGTTTACCTGGTAGGAGGCGAACTTCTTCTTTCGTTCCTCGGTCTCGTCCTCCTGACCCATGCTAGCCCATACGTCGGTGTAGACGACGCGCGCGCCGGAGGCGGCCTCGCGCGGGTCCCCGGTCAGGGTCGGGGCAGCGCCTAGAGAGCTGGCGAGCTCTACGATAGCCGGATCGGGGGCGTGGCCTTCCGGATGGGCGATGGTGAGGTGCGCGCCTGTCAGGGCGCAGCCGAGAGCGAGGGAGTGGGCGACGTTGTTGCCGTCGCCGACGTAGGAGATCCTGACCCCTTCAAGCCGTCCGAACTCCTCGCGGACGGTGAGGAGGTCGGCGAGGGCCTGGCAAGGGTGGTGGGTATCCGTGAGCCCGTTTATGACGGGAACCTCGGCGGCCCCGGCCAGTTCCTCGAGTTCCTCGTGGTCGAAGGTCCGGACCATGATGGCGTCTATGTAGCGGGCGAGGACGCGCCCCGTGTCCGACGGGGTCTCGCGCTTGCCTATCTGTATCTCCTGGGGCAGCAGGTGGAGGGCGTGGCCGCCGAGCTGGTACATGCCTACCTCGAATGAGACGCGCGTGCGGTTCGATGGCTTCTGGAAGACCATCGCCAGCGTCCTGCCGCGCAGGGGCCGGTAGGGGATGCGCGACCTCTGCAAGCCCTTTATCTTGAGGGCCTCGTCGAGGATCAGCTCCGCTTCTTCCGGGGTGAACTCGGCCAGCGTGAGGCAGTCGCGGCCCGAGAGAGGGGAAGGGGGAGGCGGGGTGCTTTCGAGCTCGGGGATCACGCGCTCAGAGCCATCTCGGGCTGATTTTGGGCGCACTTCACCGCCACGACACCGCTTCGAAAAAAGTCGAGGGCGTAGCGGATCTCGCTCCTGCTCACCGTGAGGGGCGGCGCGAGACGGATGGTGCTCCCCCCGATGAGGTTGACGAGCAGCCCGTTCTGGAGGCAGTGCTCGAAGATCCGGGGCGCGACCTCCGGCCCGAGGTCAAGCCCTATGAGCAACCCCTCCCCGCGCACCTCCGCGCCGGGGACCTGCTCCGCGAGCTTCCCGAGCGCGCTCTTGAGGATGGTCCCCTTGACCCGCACCTCCTCGAGGAAGGCGGGGTCGTCGACCACCCCGAGGACCGCCCTGACGGCGGCCATCGCGAGCGGGTTTCCACCGAAGGTCGAGCCGTGGTTGCCGGGACCTAGAGCCGCGTACCCCTCTTTCGTCATCATCGCGCCCACAGGCACGCCGCCGCCAAGGCCCTTGGCGCTCGTCAGCACGTCGGGGATGACGCCAGCGCCCTGGTAGGCATAGAGGTGGCCCGTGCGCCCCGCCCCTGTCTGGACCTCGTCGAAGATCAGGAGCGCCGAGTGCTCGTCACATAGCTCCCGCAGTCCTTGCAAGAACCCATCGGGTGGCACATGGACGCCGCCTTCGCCCTGGATCGGCTCGACCAGGATGGCAGCCGTCTGCGGACCCACGAGGTCCTTCGCGGCCTCGAGGTCGCCGAAAGGCGCGTGGACGAAGCCGCCGACCATCGGGCCGAAGCCCTCCTGCATCGCGGGCTGGCCCGTCGCGGAGAGACCGCCGTAGGTGCGGCCGTGGAAGGATCTCGAGAAGCTCAGGACCTCGGACTTCTCCGGCCCGTGCTCCGTATGGGCGTGCTTGCGGGCAAGCTTTATAGCCGCCTCTACGCTCTCGGTGCCGGAGTTGCAGAAGAAGACCCTGTCGAAGTCCGTAGCACCGGTCAGGAGATTAGCAACCTCGGCCTGGATCGGTATCTCATACAGGTTGGAGCAGTGGATCAACCGCTCGGCCTGCTCCTGTATGGCCTGCACGAGCGCGGGGTGGCCGTGCCCCAGAGAATTCGTCGCGATGCCGGCGATGAAGTCGAGGTAACGGTTGCCCTCGTCGTCGAAGAGCCAGCTCCCGCGCCCGCTCGTCGGGGCTACTCCCAGACGCTTGTAGGTCTCCATCACGGCTTTCACGCGACCACTCCCTCCGATATCAATGTCCCGACCTCCTCGCCGGCCAGCGCCGCAGCGAGCGCGCCCTCCCTGTTGCCGTTTATGATCCTGGCGCTAACGCCTCCCCGGGCAGCCTCCGCCGCGGCCCGCAGCTTGGGCACCATACCGCCCGCCGCGAGCCCCGACGCCACATACTCCTCACACTCGTCAGGCGCGAGCGACCCTACCGGGGCGCCGTCCCTGAGCAGGCCCTCCACATCCGTGAGCAGGAAGAGGTGCTCGGCCCCCAGCCCCAAGGCGAGCGCGGCGGCCGCCGCGTCGGCGTTGACGTTGTACGCGCCCTCCGGCCCGAGTCCCAGAGGAGCCACTACGGGTACGAACCCGCCGGCCCAGAGGGCGTGTATCAGGTCCGGCTCCACCCGACTGACCTCGCCAACCCGCCCCAGCTCGGGGACGGGCTCGACCAGGAGCGTCGGGCCGTCGGTCCCTGAGATGCCGGCCGCAGGGACGCCCGAAGCGTTCAGCTCGCGCGCCAGGTCCTTGTTCACGCTCCCTGCGAATACCATCTCGGCGACCTCCAGGGTCTCCGAGTCCGTGACGCGCAGGCCCTCGTGGAAGCGGGTGGGGATCCCTAGCGCGTCGAGCATCCGGGTGAGCTGGAGGCCGCCGCCGTGCGCCAGCGCGATCTCCCTGCCTGACCCCAGAATGCCGGGGAGGTCCTCGAGCGCGCCGCCCACCAGAGCGCCACCCCCCAACTTGATCACGACCGGCTTCACGTGCGGTAGCTCCCGTTGATCCTGACGTAGTCGTAGGTGAGGTCGCAGCCCCAGGCTGCCGCCGAAGCGTCGCCCTCGCTCAGGCGAGCAGTTATCCGGACCTCTTCCGCCGCGAGGGCGGCGTTTGCCTCGGCCTCCTCGTGCGGCACGGGCTCGCCGTTCTCGAACACCTTTACCGGCCCGAACCACAGCTCGACCCCGTCAGGGTCGAAGCTCGCCCCCGAGTAGCCCATCGCGGTGAGCACGCGCCCCCAGTTGGCGTCCTCCCCGAAGACAGCCGCCTTGACCAGGTTGCTACCTACGACGGCCCTGGCCAGCGCCGCCGCGGACGCCTCGTCCTCCGCCCCCTCGACGGCCACCTCGACGAGCCGCGTGGCCCCCTCGCCGTCGCGCGCGATCTCCTTCGCAAGAGAGCGCGCCACGCTCTCCACAGCCTCTGCGAACACTGGATAGTCCTCCGAGCTCACGGTCAGCGGCTCGTTACCGGCGGCGCCGTTGGCCAGCAATACAGCCATGTCGCTCGGCGAGGTGTCGCCGTCCACGGTGATGAGGTTGAAGCTGCGGTCCGTCGCCACGCTCAACGTTTCCTGCAGGCACCTTTTCTCCACCGCCGCATCGGTTGTGAGGAAGGCGAGCATCGTGCCCATGTTGGGGTGGATCATGCCGCTCCCCTTGGCCGTTCCGCCGACCGTGACCGTCTTCCCCCCGACCTCAACCCGGACGGCGGCCTCCTTGGTCCGCGTGTCTGTCGTCAGGATGGCCTCAGCGAAGCCGGCACCGTCCCGCCCCAGGCTCGCGGCAGCGTCCTCGATCCCCGCCGAGATCTTCGCCATCGGCAAGTGCTCCCCGATCACACCCGTGGAAGCCACGGCGACTTCCCGACCCTCTACTCCCAGAGCCTCGGCCGCGAGCGCCTGCATCTCGCAGGCGTCCTCCAACCCCTTTTGCCCGGTCCCGGCATTGGCAATCCCGCTGTTGGCAACTACCACCCGCACATCTCCGCTTTCGATGGCCTCCCGCGTAACACGGAGCGGCGCGCCTTTGACGGCGTTGCGCGTGAAGACGGCCGCCGACGCACACTCCTGCTCGGAGAAGAGGAGGCCGAGATCCCGCCTCCCAGAGTTCCGTACCCCACATACTATCCCTCCAGCGACGAACCCTTCCGCCGCTGTTACTCCCCCCGAGAGCGTCTTTATGCCGATTGGTGTATTTTTATTCATCATCGCTTCGCATTGTCGCACTGGTATACTCGATGTTCAAGCGAATTATTCAATGAGTTGAATATTTATCCGGAAGTTCTACAATGAACGGTGTGGGGCTCAAGGTCGGCATCTACGGCGGCAGCGGGTACGCGGGGGCCGAGCTGGTACGCTTGCTCGCGGGGCACCCCGAGGTTGGTGGTATGGGGGTTTCATCGCGTGGGTACGCGGGGCGTGGCATTAGCGAGGTGTATCCGCAGCTGGCGGTCGAGGGCGAGTACGTCGAGCCGGGGGATATAGACGCCTCCTCGCTGGACGCGGCGTTCGTAGCTTATGGGCACGGTGAGAGCGCCGCGGCGGTGGAGAGCTTACTCGAAGCTGGAGCGAGGCTGGTCGTGGACCTCTCGGCGGATTTCCGGCTCCCTGACGTTCAGGTCTACGAGGAGTGGTACGCGGAGCATCCGGCGCCTGGGTTGCTCGAGGAAGCTCACTACGGGTTGCCCGAGGTCTTCGGGGCGGCGGAGGGGAGGCTGGTAGCGAACCCCGGGTGTTATCCGACGGCGGCGATACTAGCGCTCGCGCCGGTGGTGCGGCGGCTGGGGGTTCGTTCCGTGACGGTCAACGCGCTTTCTGGTGTTAGCGGGGCCGGGGCGAAGCCGAGCGTCAAGACCCACTTCGTCACCGTCAACGAGAGCGTCTCGCCGTATGGGATCGTAAGCGGCACGCCACGCCACAGGCACACGCCCGAGATAGAGATGATGCTGCGCAGGGTGGGGGAGACGCCCGAGGTGACCTTCGTGCCGCACCTCCTGCCCATCAGCCGCGGGGAGCTCGAGACCATAGTCGTGGAGCTCGAGGAACCTAAGGAGTTGCCCGGCGCGGGCGACGTTCTCGGCTGGTACGCGGAGGATTACGAGGGCTGGGGGTTCGTGGAGGCGAGGGCCGAGCCGCCGCATGTCTCGCACGTCGCGAACACCAACAGGGCCAGGCTCTCGGCGGCTGTAGACGGGCGGGCGGGGAAGCTTCTGCTCTTCGCGGCGGTGGACAATTTGCTCAAGGGCGCGGCTGGGGCTGCGGTACAGAACATGAACCTGGCGCTCGGGTACCCCGAGGACCTCGGGCTCGAGCACCTCAAGTAGGAGGGATCAGGACTTTGGGAGCGACACGCGCGCCGGCGGACAAGGCGACGAGGCAGGACCTCATACTCAGGCTCATCTCCGAGAGGAATCTCGGCACCCAGCAGGGAGTGGTCGAGGCTCTCGCCGATGAGGGCGTGGAGGCCGCGCAGGCCACGGTGAGCAGGGACCTGGCCGAGCTCGGCGTCCTCAAGGTCGGCAACCGCTACCTTGCCCTCCCGCACGAGCCCGGCTCCGCCGGCATCGAGGTACTCCCGAGCTTCGTCCTCAGCCTTATCCAGGCCCAGAACATGGTGGTCATACACACGCGCGACGGGACCGCCGGGGCCGTCTCGAGTGTTCTGGACAGGGTGAAGGGGCTCAAGATCGTCGGGACCATAGCGGGCCAGGATACGGTGCTCGCCGTTGCTCCGGACAACGCTGCGGCCGAGGAGGTCGCAGGGCTCATCGCCGACGTCTGCCGTGCCCGCACCCGGCCAGCGGGCAACGTCGAGTAGGTTTGTGGGTGATCCTGCCGAGAGCACTTCGGTGCGCCCCTCGGTGCTCGAACATCGTCTGGCCGTCTGCCGGCTGGAGCACGACTCTGAGATACCAGCGTCGGCCACGGGCGCACCGCGGGCGAGCTGTCTGTCGACTGTCCCGAGGAGCTTATCCCTGCCGGAACGGCTTGCGAGCGTGGCTGGCGCGCCATCGGGGTGGAAGGCCCGCTAGAGTTCGGGCTGACCGGTGTGCTCGCGTCACTGGCCGTACCGCTCGCCGAGAGCAAGGTCGGCATCCTGGCCATCGCAAAATCGCAGCTGGACCTCGCAGCGCAGTCGTTGCGCGAGCAGGGCCACGAGGTCCATGAACCCTGATAATGCGCAAGGAGGCAAGATGCTTGAAGCAAAGAAGGTGGTGCTCGCCTATTCCGGGGGGCTGGACACCTCGGTCTGCCTGAAGTGGCTCGAGCAACGGGGGGCGACGCCGTACGCGCTCTACCTCGACCTCGGCCAGGGAGAGCCCGCGGACGACGTGAAGAACAAGGCCCTCGACATAGGCGCGGCCGACGCCTTCGTCCGCGACGCGAGGGCCGAGTTCGCTAGAGCGTACGTCGCGCCCGCCATAAAGGCCAACGCCCTCTACGGCGGGAAGTACCCGCTCTTCACGGCGCTCGCACGCCCGCTCATAGCGAAAAAACTCGTCGAGGCGGCGCGCGAGGTGGGGGCGACGCACATCGCTCACGGCTCGACGGGCAAAGGCAACGACCAGGTCCGCTTCGACGTCACCACAGCCTCCATCGCCCCCGACCTCACAGTCGTCGCGCCCGTGCGCGACTGGAACATGAGCCGCCCCGAGGAGATGGCCTACGCGGAGGAACACGGGATCCCCGTGGGGATCCCCGTGCCGACCACGAAGGAGTCCCCCTACAGCGTGGACGCTAACCTCTGGGGACGCTCCATAGAGGCCGGTCCCCTCGAAGACCCCGACTACGAGCCCACAGACGACATCTTCGAGCTCACCGCGTCTCCCGAGAATGCCCCCGACGAGCCCCGCTACGTCGAGGTCGGCTTCGATGAAGGCCTGCCCACGAGCCTCGACGGCGCAGAGCTGCCAATGGTAGATCTCATCGCCGAGCTCAACCGGATCGCCGGCGAGCACGGCGTAGGCAGGGTGGACATGATCGAAGACCGCCTCGTCGGCATCAAGAGCCGTGAGATCTACGAGGCCCCAGCCGCCCTCGCCATCGTCCAGGCCCACAGAGAGCTCGAGACCCTCACCCTCACCAAGGACGTCCTCCGCTTCAAGGCCGCCGTCGAGCAACGCTACGCCGAGCTCACCTATGACGGCCTCTGGTTCACTCCCCTCAAGAGAGCCCTCGACGCCTTCATCGAAGAGACCCAGAAGACCGTCACCGGAACGGTCCGGCTCAAGCTCTTCAAGGGCTCGAGCACCGTCTCGGGCCGCACAGCCCCACAAGCCCTCTATAACAAGAACCTCGCTACCTACGATCCCAACAGCACGTTCGACGAAGCCTCCGCAGCCGGCTTTATCGCCCTCTGGGGCCTCCCAGCCCGCCAGTGGGCCAGCGTGAACGGAGGCATCGACCAGGCCCCAATCTCTGTTAATCCTGAACTTCAAGGTTAGTGCGTAAAAAGTGAAAAACCTGAATTTGCAGGCTTTTCTCGACTGTTCTCAGTAGCCCCGCAACACGGTAAACCACTGCGATAGACTAAACCTGAACCTTAGCATTGTACTAAAGCTAAGATTCAGGTTCATGGAAGAGCAAACCCGACCAATTTGCTCCAACGTTGCCATTATAGATCAAGATTTTTTGATCTATAATGCTGGTTAGAGTGATGTCTGATGGGTTTCGGAGCATGAAGGGAGGTAGGGATGGGCGAGGAGCCCAAGAGAGGCGAGGTAAGGCGGCGGTACGCTGCGGTCGCGGTATCTGTACGTGAGGGTGGGGGATCTTCGTGTTGCGGGTCCGACGCGGGAGGAGTGCTCGACTCGAAGGCGCGGGGTGTGGACTGGACGGCGGGGTGCTATTCGGAGGTCGAGAAGCGCGAGCTGCCGCAGGCCGCCGTGGAGGCTTCGCTTGGGTGTGGGAACCCGGTCGCCCTTGCGACGCTTTCCCCGGGCGAGGTAGTTCTGAACCTGGGCAGTGGAGGTGGGATAGATGTCCTCCTTTCGGCCGGCCGGGTCTCTCCTGGCGGGAGGGCTTACGGCCTGGACATGACGGACGAGATGCTCGAGCTCGCCCGCGAGAACAGGCGCAAGGCCGGGGTAGAGAACGCGGAGTTCCTCGAAGGGGAGATGGAAGGCATACCGCTCCCCGACGACCACGTCGACGTCGTCATAAGCAACTGCGTCATAAACCTCTCCACCGCCAAGGAGAGAGCCATAGGCGAAGCGTTCAGGGTGCTCAAGCCCGGAGGCCGCTTAGCGGTCTCTGACATAGTCTTCCTGGGGGACAAGAGCGAGGTCCCGGCGGAGGTGATGCGCAGCGTGGAGCTTTGGTCGGGGTGCGTCTCCGGGGCGCTGGAGAAGGGCGAGTACGAGGCGCTGCTGCGGGAGGCTGGCTTCGAGGACGTCTCGGTCGAGGTCACCCACACGTACGGAGCCGAGCTCGCCGCGTCCGGTTGCTGCGGAGGGTTGGATCTCGAGCGGGCACTCGGCGAGGTTTCGCTGGCCAGCGCCATCGTCCGGGCCCGCAAGCCGGTGGCGGGGTGAGAGGCGTGTGACGGCGCGAGATCGGAGTTCTCCCCTGGAGAAGTTCTCGCGTAGCCGGGGAGAGGGTCGAGCGCGTCGTCGCGCTGGGACGGGCGCTCTCGGACCCGATCCGGGTGTGGATGCTCGGGATGCTTGCGGCTGAGGCGGCCGAGGGTCGCGGGTGCTGCGGTCTACCCGACCTCGGCGCGCCCGTGAGCGGCGAAGAGGACTCGCCGGGGATCTGCGTCTGTGAGCTCGAGGAGTGCTTCGAGATGGGCCAGTCGAGGGTCTCCTACCACATGCGCAAGCTCAAAGAAGCAGGGCTCGTGCGCGAGGAGCGGCGGGGGAGATGGAGCTTCTACTCCCTCGACCGCGAAGCCGCCCGCGACCTCCTGGCCGACACCGGGAAGCATCTGTCGGCGTAGCGACTAGTCTATGATCGTACTCATGGTCGGCGTCGAAGGCATCCTGCGGAGCGGGCTGTCCGACGATTTCGCCGAGCAGTTAAAGGCCCGTGGAACGACTAGGCTGGTGGAGGTGGGGTAGAGGGGCGATGACGAAGACCAGGGTTCTGTTCCTGTGCACCCACAACTCGGCCCGCTC
>JBJMIY010000096.1:0-3681 GCA_045806605.1 Rubrobacteraceae bacterium | reverse complement strand
AAGCCCAAGGCGGCGTGTTGACAAGCGGAAGCCGAAGGCTGGAGCGTGCTGAAAGCGAAGCCCTAAAAGGGCGAGCGTGCTGACAAGCGGAGGCGAAGCCGGAGCGTGCTAACGGATCAGCCGCCCTGGCGTTGGAGCTTTGTGGCGACTCTGCTCGAAGGCGGTGACCTGGTTTACCTCTCTGAGGAGGCCGAAGGGTTTACGGATGGCCTTGAAGGGCCACTTCACTATCCTGGTAGGGTGGCGCAGCACGTCCCCGGCCACCTTGACCGGCAGGTGCGTGGTGCGCTCGGCGAGGTCCCTGGCGTACTCGGAGTAGATGTGATCCGAGTAGACCCTGGTCGTGCCGCAGTTGACGCACCGGCTGGCGCTGAGGTGCTGGGAGAGGTAGAGCAGCTCGTGGGGGCCCTCGATCCCGCACGTCGAGCACGTGAGTATTGCGTCTTTCTCGACCTTCAAAGCGCCGCCCCCTTCACAGCAAGAGCTCCCAGTCGGAGAGCACGGACTGCAGATCGGCCAGGAACCGGGCCCCGTCGGCCCCGTCAGCTACCCTGTGATCTACGGATAGTGTAGCCGAGATCCCGCGCCGCGGGGCCCACCAGCCGTCCCGCCACTCCGGCACCGTCCTGACGCGCCCGACGGCCAGTATGGCCGCCTCGGGGGTGTTTATGATTGCGTCGAAGGAGTCTATGCCCATCATCCCGAGGTTGGAGATGGTGAAGGTGCCGCCCGAGAGCTCCTCGGGGGAGAGCTCGTGATCTCGGGCCCGCCTCACCAGGTCTTTGACCTTCGGAACCAGTTCACGCAGAGAGAGGGTATCAGCCTTCGCGATAACTGGCGCCACGAGCCCCTCGTCCGTGGCGACGGCTACCCTGACGTTCACGTCGTCGTGGACCTCGAGCTCGCCGCCGGCGTAGCGCCCGTTGAGGCGCGGGTGATCCCTGAGCGTCCGGGAGACCGCCAGGACGAGCAACTCCGTCACTGAGGGCGCGGGGTCCATCCTGGTCTTGAGGCGCTCGAGCAACTCCACCAGTCTGTCCGCCTCCATGTCCCGCGTAAGATAGAAGTGCGGCACCTCGGAGAAGCTCCTCGCCGTGCGTTCGGCCCCGAGACGCCTTATGCGCGAGAGCGGCTCGCGGCGGGCAGCATCGATAGGCGCTGGTTCGGCCTGTTCAGTCGGAGCTTCGGTCTCCATCTCCAGGACGTCCGAGAGGTAGACCCTGCCGTACGGCCCCGAGCCGGAGACGTTCTCGATAGAGACACCCATTTCAGCCGCCGCCCGCCGGGCGGCCGGCGAGGCCCTGATCCTCCGCCCGTCCTCAGAGTCCGCCGATACCGGGACGGTCTGGTGCTTCGGGACCTCCGCCGTCCTTTCGGGCTTGACCTCTTCAGTGTGGGATTCCTCTTGAGGCTCGAGGAAATCCTCTCCGGGGGCGGTGACGTAGGCGAGCGTGGCGCCAACGGGCAGGGTGTCGCCTGCCTCTCCGCGGAGGGCGTGGATGGCCCCGTCAGAGGGAGCCTCTATCTCGAAGGAGGTCTTGTCCGTGTCTATCTCGAGGACGGGGTCCCCCTTCTTTACCTCTGCGCCCTCCTCCACCAGCCAGCGGACGATCGTGGCCTCCTCCATGTCCATGCCCAGCGTAGGGACCTTGAGCTCGGTAGCCATCTAGGAGTACACCTCGGAGTAGACGCCCACGCGGGCGTCCAGCAGCGAGCGTACAGCCTCGACCACCTTCTCGGGGCTTGGCCGGACGTACGCCTCGAGGTTCTTGTTGTACGGGATCGGGACGTCGGCGCCGGCGACCCGGGCGGGGGCTCTGTCGAGTGCGTAGAAGCTCTCGCCCTCCACGATCCGGGCTACCACCTCTGCGCCCCAGCCCGCGGTCTTGACGTCTTCTTCGACCACTACGAGCTTGCCTGTCTTCTGGATCGAACGCGCCACCGCTTCGTGGTCCATGGGGGAGAGGGTCCTCAGGTCAACGACTTCGGCCTCGATCCCCTCGTCCGCCAGAGAGTCTGCCGCCTCGAGCGCGTAGCGGTGGACGAGCCCGGCAGCAACGAGCGTCACGTCCTCGCCCTCGCGGCTCACCGCGGCCTCCCCGAGCGCTACCCGGTACGGCTCCTCCGGGACTTCTCCCTTGCGGTTGTAGAGTAGCTTGTGCTCGTAGAAGATGACCGGGTTGGGGTCATCTAGGGCAGCGCGCAGGAGTCCCTTGGCGTCGTACGGGGTTGACGGCATGACGACCTTGAGGCCGGGCACGTGGATGAACCAGGCTTCGAGGGACTGGGAGTGCTGGGCTGCGGCGCCGGTGCCAGCGCCGCCGGGAGTGCGGACAACCACGGGCACCCGGCCCTCTCCGCCGAACATGTAGCGCAGCTTGGCCGCCTGGTTCACGAGCTGGTCCATTGAGTGGGTGATGAAATCAGAGAACTGGATCTCTGCTATCGGGCGCATGCCCATGAGGGCTGCCCCGACGCACAGGCCGACGAAGCCGGCCTCCGAGAGAGGCGTGTCTACCACGCGGTCCTCGCCGAACTCCTCGACCATCCCGCGGCTCACGCCGAAAGCCCCGCCGTAGACCCCGACGTCCTCGCCCATGAGGAAGACGGAGTCGTCCTCGCGCATCGCCTGGACCATCGCCTCGCGGACGGCCTCGCGGTAGGTGATCTCCCTAGGCATAGACGTCCTCCAGCGCGGTCTCGGGCTCGGGCTCGGGCTCCTGTGCAGCCTTCTCGAAGGCGGCCTCGACTCTCTCTCTGGTACGCTGCTCTATCTCCCGCCAGGCGTCCTGCTCGATGGCGCCTTCCTCTTCGAGCCGCGTGGCGAACCGTCCTATGGGGTCCCGCTCGCGCCACTCGGAGATCTCGTCTCGCGTCCGGTAGAGGTTCGCGTCGCTCTTGGAGTGCCCGAGGTAGCGGTAGGTAACCGCCTCGATCAGCGTAGGTCCTCCGCCGCTCCGGGCGAGGTCCACCGCTTCTGAGGCGGCTTCGCGGACCTGGTCGAGCTCCATGCCGTCTACGGTCTTGCCAGGCATGCCGTAGCCGGAGGCGCGGTCCGAGATGCGCTCTGTGGCGAAACCGCGCTTGACGCTCAGGGACATCGCGTACTGGTTGTTCTCGCACACGAAGACGACGGGCAGCTTCCAGATGGCGGCCATGTTGAGCGTCTCGTTGAAGATGCCTTCCTGGACCGCTCCGTCCCCGAAGAAGCAGACGGCCACCCTGTTCTCCTTGCGCTGCTTGAAGGCCCAGGCGGCCCCGCAGGCTATGCCCATGCTGCCGCCGACGATGCCGTTCGCGCCGAGCATGCCAGCGCCGACGTCAGCGATGTGCATGCTGCCGCCCTTGCCGTGGCAGTAGCCCGAGGCCTTCCCGAGCAACTCGGCCGCCATCCGGTCGAGGTCGAGGCCGAAGGCGACGGCGTGTCCGTGCCCGCGGTGGGTGCCGGTAATGACGTCGCCCTCCTGGAGGGTGGAGATCACCCCTACCGCCACGGCCTCCTGGCCGACGTAGAAGTGGGCCGTGCCGTGGAGGGCGCCCTCGGCGTAGAGCTCGTCCACCTTCTCGTCGAAGGCCCGGATCGTGAGCATCTTCTCCAGTAGCTCCGCCCGCTCTTTAAGGTCGTCCAACTGGGGCTCCTTCCCGACTCGTAATCTCCAACAACGACAGGGCCAGCTCCCG
>JBJMIY010000095.1:0-3758 GCA_045806605.1 Rubrobacteraceae bacterium | reverse complement strand
GGCCGGGTGCAGATGATCTCGGGCTGCTACTTTATCTCGGGAGCGCTCCTGGCTGTAACCGGCTATCTGTTCTACCTTGACGTCCTGACCGCGGTAACGCAGACGGTCCTGTGGTGCGTCATCTTCTTCTTCGCCTCAGCCGCCGCCAGCGCCGGCTACCTGACGGTGAGCGAGGTGTTCCCTATGGAGATCCGGGCCATGGCCATAGCGGTCTTCTACGCCGTGGCCACCGCCCTTGGCGGGATCTCCGGCCCGGTCATCTTCGGCAACGTCATAGGCACGGGCAACGTCACCAACCTGTTCATCGCCTACCTCTTCAGCGCGGGGTTGATGATCTTCGCAGCCCTCGTGGAGGTGTTCCTCGGCGTCAGGGCCGAAGGACAATCCCTGGAGAACGTGGCGAGGCCCCTCACGGCAATCGAAGAGGAGACCGGTACGAGCGCAGCCGCCCGGGCGTGATCATGTAACCTCGTTTCACCGGGCGTGCCGTCTGCGTATTGCAGGCTACCCGGTGCTCGCGCGGGTAGATCGTATTCGATAGACTCTGTCTTGGATGAAGCCGCTGGTTGACGAGGTCGAGGCGCTCGTCGCCCGGGTGGGGACCCACCCCGTCTGGGGCTACACTCACTGCCTGCGGGTCCACGCGCTGGCCGAGGAGCTGGCGAGGGCGGAGCGGTTCTCCTACGACGCCGAGATCCTGCGCATCGCAGCCCTCTTGCACGACGTGGGGCTCTACAAGGCCTACGCGTTCCGCGAGGCCCCCAACCACGCCAGGCGCTCGGCGGACGTCGCGGAGCGGGTCCTGAAGGACGGGGACTTCCCTCCGCACGCTACGAGGGCAGTCATCGAGGCCATCCTGAGCCACCCCCCGGGAGTCCCGCCCGGCGGCACGGTGGAGTCCGCGCTCCTCAAAGACGCCGTTGCCCTCGACTACCTCGGGGCCATAGGCCTCTCGCGCATCCTCGCCATGGTGGGCATTGAGGACGACGTAGCCGACATACCGGCCGCGCTGTGGCAGGCGGAGAGCCTGCGACGGAAGATACCGGGCTTCCTCGTCTTCGAGAGCAGCAAGGGTATAGCCAGGGAGCGCATCCTGGAGATGGACGACTTCCTGCGCGACCTGAAAGGCGCCACGAAGAACCTGAAGCTTATTTGAGTATTTCAGCACGGCGCCTGGCTTCGCCAGACGCCTTGTCAGCACGCTCCAGCCTTCGGCTTTGGCTTCTCAGCACGCTTCGGCCCTTTTAGGGCCTCGCTCTCAGCACGCCGCCTTTGGCTTCGCCAGGCGGCTTCTCAGCTTCTCTGAGCACAGAGAGAAGCTGAAATGCTGAAAAGCGGAGGCGCCAGCCGGAGCGCGCTATCCTTGTGAGTTGGGTTTGCGCAGGACGGTTTCACCACCGTCCTCCTGCCGGCAGCTCGAATACCTTGCCCCAGCGTATGGGTTGGTATAATTTGGCCCCATGGAACTCGGCGAGGCATCGAGTACCGGTGCGCTCCCCTGGCGGGGGCGCTCCCGACCATTCGAGGGGTCGTTCTGGAAGGCTTAGTTCTCCCCGCGCTCAGGATCCTCGCCGCACTCTTTCTGGTCGTCCTCAACGGCCTGTTCGTGGCGGCGGAGTTCTCCCTCGTCAAGATCCGGGCCACGCAGGTTGACAGGATGGAGCAGGAGGGGAAGGCCGGAGCCGGGCTGGTCAGCGCAGCCAGGGACAGGCTCGACGTCTACCTGGCGGTCTGCCAGCTCGGGATCACGATCTCCTCGCTGGGCCTGGGCTGGCTCGGGGAGCCGGCGGTGGCGACCGTGATCGAGCCGCTCTTCCAATCGTTCGGGCTGTCCGAGAGCATGCTCCATCCTGTCGCGCTGGTAATATCGTTCGGGATCATCACCTTCCTGCACGTCGTCTTCGGGGAGCTCGTGCCCAAGACGATAGCTATCCAGAGCACCGAGCGAACCTCGCTGTTCGTGGCGCCGCTTATGAGGTTCTTCTACTACCTGCTGCTGCCTGGCACCGTGGTGTTCAACGGGACGGCCAACGCGTTCACCAGGCTGCTAGGGTACCCGCCGGCCTCAGAGGGCGAGGACACGCACACTGAGGGTGAGATCCGGACCCTGGTGAGGCAGTCGGCCAGGCAGGGGATTCTCGAGCAGGACGAGGAGGCGATGGTCGGCGCGGTCTTCGAGCTCAACGACAAAGTAGCGCGCGAGATCATGGTTCCCCGTCCCGACACCGTGGCTCTGCCCGCGGCCATGCCCTTGAAGAAGCTGGTCTCGGTCGCGGCGGCAGGCAACTACACCCGCTATCCTATCCACGAGGACGACTCTTCGGACAGGATAATAGGCGCTGTGCACATCAAGGACGTGCTGCGCGCCGTCGAGTCGGAGGACGGCCTCGAGGCTGATCTCACGGCCCGCGACCTGGCGCGCGAGGTCCTCGTCGTCCCCGAGAACCGCCCCATAGACGGGATCCTCGACGAATTTCAGAGGCAAGAGCTGCAGATGGCCATAGTCATAGACGAGTGGGGCTCCTTCGAGGGGCTCTTCACCCTGGAGGACATCATCGAGGAGATAGTGGGTGAGATCCGGGACGAGTTCGACGAGGAGGAGCCGGCGGTCCGCCAACTATCGGACGGCTCATACTCGATAGACGGCCGTATCCCCATAGGGGTCGTGAACGAGGCCCTCGGCTCCGAGTTCGAGAGCGAGGACTTCGATACCATCGGCGGCCTGGTGCTCGGCAGCCTCGGTCGCGTCCCCGAGGTCGGAGACGAGATCCGCTTCGACGGCTACCTGCTTCGCGTGGACGAGGTTGACGGCCCCCGCGTAGCCCAGGTGGTCGCCAGGGAGCTGCCCGAAGAGGAGACGTCAAGCTCCTGGAAGGAAGAAAACTCCGAAGGGTAAGCGGTTTCATGCCACAGATGACACCCAACATCGTGCCGCTTCGAGGCGACGACGTTCGCGTATTACCGGCTGGACCGGCTCGCCGTCTTTTTACTCAGTGCCCCGGCGGAGAAGAGCACCAGGGAGCAGCCGACAGGGAAGAGGACCTCGTTGACGCCAGCGACGAAGAGGTCGGAGGTGGGCGGGGGCGGCGTGGCTCCCGCCGCGAGGGCCAGCTGCACGCCCCCGAAGGTAAGGCCAACCAGTAGCCCCACCGCAACGTGCGCTGCCGCGCCGCCCCACCGGCGCTGGCTCACCCAGCCGACCCCCAGGCCAAGGCACCCGTACTCGATCCCCTTGACAGCGGCGACCAGCACCGGGGAGACGGCGCTGCCCCCGCCACCTGTGATCGCGAGGGCTTCCAGCGCGCCCTTGTGGAACGCGCGCGAGATCTCGAACGCGAGCGGGCCGGAGATCAGGCCCAGGACGCCCATCAGCGGCGCGCGAGCCTTGACGATCGTCGTCCCGACGGCGAGACCCGCGCAGACGAAGACAGACCAGGTAACGTTCCTGACCAGATCGGCGACGAAGGGCTTGAGGCCAAGCGCCTCCCCCACGGCCCCGCCGAGCACGAGCAGCAGCACCTCCATCACCAGACCGAGGATGACCGCCAACCACGCCACGTGCAGGAGCGTGGCTCCAAGATCGGGCGCCTGAGCGTCGTTCGTCTGATCCAAATCCTGTGTGGTCATGGTGTCGCTCGCCACAAGTCTAACCTCTCGTTATCGTGGGAGCGAGCCGGGACCGGCTCCCGACGCCAGCGTGGCTCGTCAGGTGCTCGTGGACCGACTGGGTAACGATAGCGGCCGCAAGCGAGCAGGGT
>JBJMIY010000094.1:0-3271 GCA_045806605.1 Rubrobacteraceae bacterium | reverse complement strand
TGTCCCCGCCTCCGGCTGCGACGGGGACACCGGGCGGCAGACCGAGCTCGCCTGCGACGCTCCGGCCGAGCTCGCCGGTCCTCTCCGGTCCCTCGAACACGGCGGGCATCCATTCGGCGGGGATCTCGAGCGCCGCCAGGATCTCCGCCGACCAGTCCCTCTCTTTGGCGTCGAGCAAGAGCGTGCCGGCGGCGTCAGAGGCGTCAGTGGCGTACTCGCCGGTGAGCCGTAGCCTGACGTAGTCTTTGGGGAGCAACACTCGGGCGACCCTCGAGTAGTTCTCCGGCTCCTCGTCCCTTAGCCACAGTACTTTAGGCGCCTGGAAGCCTGTGAGGGCGGGATTCCCGGTTATCTGTATCAGGCGCTCTTCTCCTACGGCATCGGTGATCTCGCGGCACTGCGCCTCCGTGCGCTGGTCGTTCCACAGGAGCGCGCGCCGGATCACCTCCCCCGAAGCGTCGAGGAACACGGATCCGTGCATCTGGCCCGTGAGTCCCAACCCAACGACTTCGTCGCCTGCTTCACGTACCTCGGCGGCGACCTTCCCGAGCGCCTCCCTCGCGCCCTCCCACCAGTCCTCAGGGTCCTGCTCGGTCCAGCCGGGGCGTGGGCTGTGAAGAGGGTATTCCGAGGAAGCCTCCGCTACCGCCTCTCCCGACTGGTCGACGGCGACGGCCCTGGCGCCGCCGGTGCCGACGTCAAGGCCGAGGAGTGCGCTCACGGCTATCCTTCCTCGCCGCACGCGACTCCCGGCGTCTTCTCACCACCTCCGCCTCGAAGTCCTCGTCCAGCCCCAGGGCTCTGTAGACTGCCCTCTGGCCGGCGAGGGCGTCGGCCCGGCTCTTCGCCTCACGCAAAGTGCCGCGGTCTATCTTGCGGGCGAGATCCCAGATGAACTCCCACTGCAGAATGGCGCGCCTGACGGCGGCGACCTGGTCCTCGGTGTAGGGATAGAGGTCGAAGCCTACTAGCTCGCCACTCTCCCCGTAGCCAGTGTCCTGGAGGGTCTGGGCCAGTTCGAGGGTCTGCATGAAGAAGTTGGTGCCGACGACGTTGTCGTCGTCGAAGGTGCCCCAGCCGTCGTTGCCGTGCTGGTGGCCGAGCTTGCTCTCCATGGCGAGGAGGTCGGCGTACTCGGCTAGAGATTCGCCGTTCATGATCAGGTGCTGCCAGTCCATGTTGACGAGGAGGTTGGAGGTGTCAACGCCAAGAGCGTTTACCTTCTGGATGGTGAAAAGCGTCATCCCGATGTTCTTCATCAAGATCTTCATCGCGGGCTCGCTGTTCTTGTGCTCGAGGAAGACCTTGACGCCCCGCTCGTTGGCGTGGTCGGTCACCTCGGCTATCCCCTCGACGAAGCCGCGCCACACCTGCGCGTAGGGCCGCTGGAAGGTGTAGTTGTACCCTTCCGCCCCCGGCCAGATGATGAAGTTCGCCCCGATCTCCGACGCCAGGTCCACGCCGCGCTTGAGGGTGTCGATGCCCTGTCTGCGCAGCCGATAGTCCGGGTTGACGAAGACGCCCAAGGCGTATGTCGTGTCGGTGTGGAGCCCGGCGGCGATCACGGGCAGATCCATCCCGTGCTCTCTCAAAACCTGGAGGATCTCCTCGGCGTTCTCCTCGTTCACCTCGCCCGGGTAGTGGTACTCGAGTCCATCCAGAAGATCAGAGAGCCCCTCGGCCACGCGCCTGGTCTTGTCTACCATCGGCTCGCCGGCAACCTCCGGGTGGTAGCCTGGCGGCACGAAGCGGGTGACGGCAGGCCCGAACGCCCAGACGCCCACGCTGTTCTTCGGCACCAGCATCCTGCGACTCCTTCCCTGCGATCGCGCTACAGCGCGCGCACCATGCCGCCGTCCACCAGGATCGACTGTCCCGTCACGTAGCTGTTGGCCGGGGAGGCCAGGAACGCCACCACCCTGGCGAACTCCTCCGGAGTCCCGTAGCGCCCGAGAGGTATCTGCGCTTCGAACCGCCCCCTGACCTCTTCGACCGCGACGCCCGCGGCCTCCGCGTTCCTCTCGTCCATAGACCGAGAACGCGCTGTGGAGATGCGCCCCGGGCCTATGGTGTTTACCAGGATACCGTCAGGGGCGAGCTCGATGGCCAGGCTCTTGGCGAGCCCTGATATAGCCGCGCGGAAGGTGTTTGAGAGGATGAGGTTCTCGATGGGCTGCTTGATGGACGATGACGCGATGTTGACGATGCGCCCGCCGCCGCGCTCGCGCATCAGGGGTAACGACCCACGGACCGCGCGGATGAGGCTAAGCAAGACTAGGTCGAACCCGGCCTGCCAGCCTTCATCGTCGAAGTCGTCGAAGGTGCCGGCGGGCGGGCCGCCGGTGTTGTTCACGAGCACGTCCAGGCCTCCGAAGCGGTCCGCAGTATGCGAGAAGAGGGCCTTCACAGCCTCCGCCCGGGTGATGTCGGCGGCGCGGGGCTCCACCTCGGCGCCCGTCTCCTCCGCTATCTCGGCGGCGGTCCGGGCGAGGGTCACTTCGTCGCGGCTGGAGATCACCACGCTCGCCCCCTCGCGGGCGAGCTGCGTCGCTACAGCACTCCCAAGGCCCTTGCTCGACGCCATCACCAGCGCGACCTTGCCCTCAAGACCGAGATCCATCCTCTACCTCCTTGCAGGGTCCGACGGCGGATCGGGAAGATGTTATAGGAGCCCCCGGTCGGCGGCAACTCGGCGATGTCCTGCTCGAAATCCAGAAGTAGCGGGCGTCGTTCTCTCCGATGGCGTGGCGCCGCGTCCGCGAGGCCAGCGTTCTCTCCAGGGAGGGTGCCCATCAAGGCGCAGGCGAGCCCGTGGAGATAAGCGTCCGACGCGGCGCAAGGTGGAGCCCGACCGGCGCCTCGTCCTTCGGCCCGGGTTTAGCAGCCTTACGATCTCCGCGCTTCGATCATGTCCTTAAGCTCCTTCCAGCCTATGGTCCGAACGCCGCTCGCGAAGCGCATCTGGAGTCCGCCCCGCGTCAGGCGGAGCTCTCCGCGTCCGCGGTTTATCCACTCCCGGCTCAGCGGTCCATGCTCCAGCACCCTTCTGCGGGCCTGGCGCCAGCCGAAGCGTCGGAGGTTTTGTTCGACTTCGCGAACCTGGTAGATCCACAACGCATCCGACACTGCGTTGTAGCGCGCCCTTCGGTCATCTTCGTCCCAGTGCCTCACTGGTGTCTCACCGGGGCCGCCAGTTCGACTCCTCGCGCCGATCCCGATATTCCCAAGTGCCAGCTTCATCTCTTTCTACTCCTCTGGATAATGATTTCGT
>JBJMIY010000093.1:0-9263 GCA_045806605.1 Rubrobacteraceae bacterium | reverse complement strand
CGGCAGGCACAGCCAGTCTATGGTCCCGTCTGTGCCCACCAGGGCGGCGGTGTACAGGTCCCCTATGATTCCGTGGTCCTCTATAGGGAGGTACCCCATTTGTCTTCCCCATCAGTGCCGACAGTACTGCCTACATTGTGCCCCCACGGACCGCGCACGGCAAAGACCCCGATGGGCAAGGGAGGAGCTTGCCCGGATGACGCCGGCGCAGCGGGCCGCGATGCCAGCGCCGCGGCCGCCTGAGGAGATCGCAGGCGTCGTGGTCGAGTTCATCCGCGATGAGAACCTCGCCGGCCGGGTGATGGGACCCGGCGAGACCTCTCGTCTACTCGATCCCGATCTTCGCCTCTAGAGTCGGTAAACACCTCAACTGCTGACAAGGCGCCAAAGGCGCCGTGCTGAAAAGCGAAGCCCGAAGGGCGTTGCTACTCCAGTTCGTCGAAGATGCCGAGCAGCGACTCGCCAGCATGGTTCAGTCGGTAGTAGACCCTCTTGCCGCTGCGGTGGGGCTCGACCAGCTCCGCTTCCTTCAGCCGCGAGAGGTGCGCTGAGACCGCAGCAGGGCTAAGCCGGAGTTGGTGGGCGAGCTCTGTGGTGGTGCGCGGCACGGGCAGCAGACCCTTGAGCACAGAAGCCCGTCCAGCCCCAAGGGCTGCCTCGAGCGCCGTTCCGTTGGGCGTTGGCGAGGAGGAAGTCCACAGGTTCGCTACCCCCCGCGGGCCGTACGCCACGGTCGGCCGGTAACCGGGCTGGACGAGCACCTCCACGCGGGGAGTGACGAAGACGCACGGTACCAGGGTTATTCCGCGTCCTGCGGGCTCCACGACCGCCTTGTAGGGTTTGTCCAGCTCGAGGACGCCCCCGCTGTAGGTCGCCTTGGGATGCAGACCGGAGAGGAGCGCCTCGACGCCTCCCAGGGCAAGCGCCTGCCCGCGCTTGATCGTGTCTCCCTCGAGGAGCTCGCGCATCCGGGGCCAGTAGGGTGAGATCGCCAGCTCGTGGTAGCGCCGGAGGGCGTCCACCAGCCGTTTCAGGGAACCCTCAGGGTCCTTGAGATATATCCCCAGCAACTGCTCCTGCGCGGGGTGAAGGTCGCCGAACAGCTCCTTCGCCTCGTGCGTGAGTAGCTCCACCTCTTCGAAGATGACCTGGGGCGGTGTCTCCCTCAGGCGCTCGAGCTCCTCCTCAAAGCTCCTGGCCGAGGATTCGGGAGGGGGGCTCAGGAAGTCAGGGCAGGCGCGCTCGATACACATAGCGGCGAGTAGGGGAGAGAGGTCGGTGCCCGGCAGGACCCGCCGCGCGCGGGTGGCCCAGGGGGCGTGCATCGTGCGGTGCCCGTGGTGGAGCAGCACCCCGAAGCTGGAGACCGTCACCCACAGCGGGCTGGGAGCGAGGCGAACCTTCGTTAGGTCTTCGGTGGTGAGGGGAATGGAGATCAAAGGCTTGCGACGTTCCGGTATCAGCTCTTACAACGGGCCTCTACATTATCCTGGACCCACACTTGCATTTCAGCACCTTTCGCAAAAAACCGAATCGATTCTCTCGCCGCGAACCGGCCACTAAGCTCCTCCCGCAATGGAAAGGACCTCGCTCGTCTGCATGCGTTCGCCGGATGGCTATGACCTCTACAACACCTGGACATACCGCGAGATCTTGCCAATGCGGCGGATCGAGTTCGTCCAACGCTTCTCCGACGAAGACGGCAACACCATCGACCCCGCCACGATGGGCATGCCTCCGGGCATCCCTCGGGAGGTGCCACACGTCGTGACCTTCGAGGCAGTGGACGGCCACAGGACGGAGTTGACCGTCACGGAGTACGGCTATACCTCGGACCAGATAGTCGAGGTATCCAGGGCTGGCATGGAGCAGTGCCTCGACAAGATGGCCGCGAGCTTCTCCGGGGAGATCCGGGATGCCGGCGGGTCCTAGCGCAAAGCGGTTCGTCGAAGCGCTGGAGGCACACCGCTCGCCGGAAGAGCTCGAGAAGCTTCGGCGTTATGGGGAGACGGTGATCCAGGGTCACCTCGCAATAGAGCCGAACCATAGTTCATAGGTGGCATAATTGGCTCCATGGCAGAGAGCGAACCCCCGGTCAGGGCGCCGCTGGCCGTCTTCGACGTGGACGGCACCCTGTTCAGGCGGGGGCTGTTGCCGGCGCTGACCCGCCGGCTGGTGGAAGAAGGTGTCTTCTCCGAGCGGGTGCGCGAGGAGTTGAGCGAGGACTACTACGCCTGGGTGGAACGCCGGGGTTCCTACGACACCTACGACAGGCTGGTTATGGAGCTGTTCTTGCGGGAGCTCGAGGGTATCTCAGTAGCTGAGTTGCAGCGATGCGCCATCGCGGAGGTGGAGGCTCACGGCAGGAGGTTGCACATCTACACGCGCGATGTGGCCCTGCGGCTCAAGGAGGCCGGGTACCAGCTCATAGCCATATCGGGGTCTCCACAGGAGATCCTCGACCTCTTCCTCAAGCCGCTAGGTTTCGACCGGGCCTGGGGTACGGTCCTCGCCAAGGACGCCCGGGACCGCTACACCGGGGAGGTACTCGAAAACCCCTTCGGGAACAAGCGGAGGGTGATGGAGGAGTTCCTGGCGAACGCGGAAGCAGGCCTCGAAGACTCGGTGGGGATGGGGGACACCCTTTCCGACGTGGGGTTCCTGGAGATGGTTGAGACACCCATAGCCTTCAACCCGAATCGCGGCCTCTTCGAGGTGGTCAGGCAGAGGGGCTGGCCCATCGTAGTGGAGAGGAAGGATGTGATCTATAACTTGCAGAGCAGGCTGGAGGATCGTGTGCTTGCCGACGGCACCGTGTGGGTGGGATAAGCACGCCGCTTCGCGGCTTGTCAGCACGCTCCGGCTTCGCCTCCGCTTGTCAGCATTTTGTTCCGTATGGCCGAAGGGGGTTTCTCGACTTTCTGCCTCGGCATCCGTCGGGACGGCTAGCGTTCCACGGAGCGCTTCTGCTGGAAGATGAGGTCCACCAGCTCTGCGCCGAAATTCGAGGCGGTATGGACGTCCTCGACTTTGATCTCGACCTCGTTGAGGCACTGGAGCCTGAGCACGTCTCCGCCGGTTGGGGCGGCTTCGGGGATGATGCCGCCGAAGAAGAGACCGAGATCTCCTAACCCGGCCCCGGCGCGCGAGGTGGCCGGGTGGGAGAGCGGCAGGTCCACGTAGGCGCAGTCCACGCCGTGCAGGCGGAGCTCCCTTAGCCGGGCCTGGACCAGCTCGCGCAGGTCGGACCCGGGCTCTTCGACTTGCATGAAGGCCAGGTTGTGGTCCCTGCGGACGTTGACGTTCATCCGGGTAGAGGGCGGCGCTTCCGCATCCGGGCTGTGCTCGACGGCGCGGCGCAGCTCGTTGTGCTCGACGACGCGCCGGACCATTTCTCTGTATTCCTGGGGTGGGTAGACGGTTCGCTCCGGCTCGTCGCTGGTGCGCATGTAGAACAGGGCGACGGATCCCCGCCTTCCTTCCCTGTCTTCACCGATCTCCTTGTAAGAGACGGAAGCCGGGATATAGCCAAACAGGAAACCGGTCTCTCCGGCGCCGAGCTTCAGGTTGCCCCTCTGACTGTAGGGATGTACGGCGGTGGCCTCGCTGTAGAGTCCGTACATACCCCACTCGTTCGCGCGCTGGGCGAGGAACGTCTTCATCCTCTCGAACAACCGGTGGCCGCGGAAGCGTGGGTCTACGACTGCCTGCCCGGCCTCCGCGACCGGGGAGTCGGGGCGCTCCACCTTCGCGGCCAGGTGCCCCACGAACTCTCCCTCGGGGGCTACCGCCACGCAGGAGCGCATCAGGCCGCCTTCCTGTAGCTCGCGGATCCTGTCCGGGTAGTAGACGTAGTCCCAGTCGTAACTGTAGCCGTAAGAGCGGTACACGCAGCGCGACAGCTCCGCCGACTCCTCCGGCTGCATCATGCGGATCTCCAGCCTGACGTCCTCCGGGGCGGCGGGAGCATCCCTGACGCGGTGGTGCACTTCTTCGGGAAGCTCTTCTCTGATGTCGCCGTGCGGCAGGTGTTTGATCAGCTCTACCCGGTTGCCGCCACGCCCCAGGTTGATAAAGCGCACCTCGTCGGCGAAAGAGTGGTGGAGCATCTCCGGCAGAGCCGTGTCTTCGGCATCCTGGAGGGGAGCGTAATCGAAGGGCAGCCCCTGGTCCTCGACGGCGATGACGACCCGCCCGGGGCGGCTGAGGACCTCGACGTCGTAGCGGCCTTCCTCACTTGCTTCGAAGGCGTGCTCGATGACGTTGCGGCAGACCCTCTCGACTGCCCAGTCCAGCCGCTCGGCGGCTCTGTCCCTCAACCCGAGCCGGTGAGCCACCCGCCGCACGAAGTCCACCACGACAGGCAGCAGCCCCGCGTCGGCCGTAACCGTGAGGCGGGCGACGGGTCTCTCCAGCACCATACGCTCATCCGTCAAAGGCAACACCTCCCGTCTCCGCACCCGCGCCAGGACTCACCGCAACCTCTATCGCACTGATCGCCAGCGATTGCACCATCGCTCGATTCCCCTTTGCCACCCAGCTGACCTCCAACGCAGAGACGTAAGCCGACCATGACATCTTACGGACTCAGCGGAGACGGTGCCGGGCATTTCAGCTTTTTGTTGGGAGGAGCAGCGTCTCCCGGCTTTCTACCAGGATCAGAGATTTCGAGGATCGCTGTAGACGACGAATGAGAGAGGGACGCAGAGAAGTACGAATCAGTCTACGCCGAGGAGGACGAGGATCAGGGTCAGGGTGAACACGCTCGCCGCCGTGGAGACCACGACGACGCTGCTCACGAAGCGGGGGCGGATGTTGAACTCGATCGCGAGTATGGTCACGTTGACCGCCGTCGGCATGCTGGAGAGCACCACGGCGAGCTTCGTCGAGAGCTCGTCGAGGTTCAACAGGTAGCTCAGGCCCAGCGCGAGGGGGACGGAGAGCCCCAGGCGCAGTATCGTCGCCAGCGCGACTCTCGGTCCCTCGGTTATCCTCCCCGTCTCGGCCAGCTGGAGGCCCAGGATGATCAGGAGCAGCGGCACGGCGGCGTCTCCTACGAGCGCCACGCCGCGAAACACGTCGTTGAGGATGCCGCCGCCCGTGGGATCGAGCCTTAGCCCTCCGAGCCGGACGGCCAGCGCCGCAAGGACCGCGTAGACCTGGGGCATCCTGAGCAGCCGCGCGAGCCCCCCTCTCCGGTCGCCATGACCCGCCCCCGCGATGTAGATGGCGAGCGTCTGCGCGAGGATGGCCTGGACGACGAAGAAAAGCACCGCGCGGTCGAAGCCTTCCTGGCCGAAGGCGAACCGCGCCGCCGGGAGCCCGTAGTTCCCCGCGTTCATGAACATGACGCAGAGCATCAGGGCCGCCCTGTCTATGGAGTCCAGCCGTAAGAGGAGGGCAACGAGCCAGGTCAGCGCGCCGATCGAGACCACGAACAGCGTCATGAAGGCGCCGATGCGCAGCGTCTCCGAGACCTCGATCCGCGACTGCGCGAGGGAGGAGAAGATGAGGGCCGGGCTCAACAGGTAAAGACTCAGGCGGTTTACCGAATGGAGGTCGAGCTCGAGCCTGCGCTGCAGCAGGTAGCCCGAGGCGACGACGACCAGGATCGGCAGCAGGACCTGCGCGAATACGGAGAACGCTATTACCGGCTCACCCTGCGAGCGGCGGACGGCGCTCGCCGTGGCGCGTGGCCCTCTCGAAGGCGTGGGCGAGCTGCAGGACACCGAAGTCGTCGCGGTAGCGGCCGACGATCTGGACTCCCACGGGCAGCCCTTCCGGCGTGAAGCCGCAGGGCACCGAGACGGCGGGTGATCCGGTAACGGTCACGTAGTAGCAGGACCTCATCCAGTCTATGTAGGTCTTCATCCGCTCTCCGCCGATCTCCGTGACGTAGCGCTGCTTTACGTCGAAGGGTGGGACCTGGCTCACCGGCATCACCAGGAACTCGTAGGACTGCATGAAGGTCCGCACCCGGTGGAAGATCTCCGTTCGCTCGCGTTCCGCCCTTCCTATCTGCGATCCGCTGAGGCGCTTCCCCTCCTCGATGTTCCAGACCACGGTGTCCTTCATCTCCTCCCTGTGGTCCTCGAGCAGCTCAGCGTAGGCGAGCTCGTAGCGCCACGCCCTGAGCACCTTGAAGACCTCGTCCGCGCCGGCGAAGTCGGGCTCCGCTTCCTCCACCGCGCAACCTAGAGCCTCGAACACGCGGCGATGCTCATCGAGCACCGCTGTCACGCCTGGATCTACAGGCAGGCCGCCGAGGTCCCGGCTCCAGGCGACCCGGACACCGCCGAAGTTGCGTTCCAGGGGGCGCAGGAAGAGAGTGCCCGGTTCGGATATAGAGGTGGGGCAGCGAGCGTCCGGGCCGGCTACTGCGCTCAGCATGAGAGCTGCGTCTTCGACTGTGCGGGCCATAGGCCCATCCACCGTGAGCGAGAGCCAGGGTGTAGGGTCGGGCCAGCTCGGGACCCGGCCCGGCGAGGGCCTGAATCCCACCACGTTGCAGAAGCTTGCCGGGTTGCGCAGGGACCCGCCCATGTCGCTGCCGTCGGCGATAGGCACCATCCCGCACGCCAGAGCCGCCGCCGCCCCGCCGCTGCTACCGCCACACGTCCTGGCCGGGTCGTAGGGGTTGAGAGTCTCGCCGAAGACCTCGTTGAAGGTCTGCGAGCCCGCGCCGAACTCCGGGGTGTTCGTCTTGCCGACGGAGATGGCCCCGGTCTCTCTCAGACGCTCCACGATCAGCGCGTCGTGGTCAGGGACGAAGTCATTGTAGACCAGCGAGCCGAAGGTGGTGCGGACGCCCTCCGTAAGGAAGAGGTCCTTGTGCGCTACAGGCAGCCCGGCCAGAGGCCCAGGCTCCTCGCCGCGCGCGAGGGCGTCGTCTGCGGCGCGCGCCTGGTCCATCGCCCGCTCCGCCGTGAGCGTGACGATGGCGTTGACCTGTCCGTTGACGCGCTCGATCCGCGCGAGGTGCGCCTCCATCACCTCCCGGACGGACAGCTCCTTCGCGCGCACGAGACGCACCAGCTCGGTGGCCGGCAGGAAGCAGATCTCCGGTGTGGGCATGGTCTGTAACTTAGCACGCCTCCCTGCGGTCGGCTTGTCAGCATTTCAGCACGCTCCAGCCTTCGGCTGTCGCTTGTCAGCACGCTCGGCCTTGCGGCCTCGCTTGTCAGCATGGCGCCTGGCGAAGCCAGGCGGCTTGTCAGCTGGTTTTGGGGGGCGCTGTAGCATTATGGTTGGGCACGAGTTCTGACAGGATGGGACGAGAGGAGCGTGCGGATGGATGATCTGGCCGGAGCGAAGGTCCTGGTTACGGGCGCCACGGACGGTCTGGGCAGGCGCGTCGCCTTCGATCTCGCCGCTGCCGGCGCTACCGTGCTGCTGCACGGCCGGAGCAGGGAGCGGCTGGAGGCTACCCTCGAGGAGGCGCGCGAGGAGTCGGGTAGCGAGAAGCTGGGTTCCTATCTGGCCGACCTCTCTTCGCTCGGCGAGGTGCGCGCGCTGGCGGAGCAGGTCATTGCGGAGCAGGACAGGCTGGATGTGCTGATCAACAACGCGGGCGTGATAGAGGGGGAGCGCAGGGAGAGTGAGGACGGCTACGAGCTGACTTTCGCCGTAAACTACCTGGCGCACTTCTTGCTCACGCGCCTGCTTGTGCCTCTGCTTCGCGACTCCGCACCGGCCAGGGTGGTCAACGTCGCCTCGGTCGGACAGAGCCCGATAGACTTCGACGATGTGATGCTGGAGCGCGGCTACGACCCCATGCGAGCGTATACGCAGAGCAAGCTGGCCCAGGTGATGTTCACCTTCGAGCTCGCGGAGCGCCTCCGGGGCAGCGGCGTCACGGTCAACGCCCTGCACCCCGCCTCCCTGATGGACACAAGGATGGTCCGCGAGACCTTCGGACGCTCGATGAGCACCGTCGAGGAGGGGGCGGAGGCGGCCGTGCGCCTGGCTGCCGCTCCGGAGCTGGAGGGGGTCACGGGCCGATACTTCGACGGGACCCGCGAGGGACGCGCGAACCCGCAGGCTTACGACCAGGAGGCCAGGAAGAGGTTGTGGACTCTCAGCGAGGAGCTCAGCGGGCGTCTGCTCGAACCGCCGCGCGATGGGGATGGCTGACAGGTGAGATCGCGTTCAGTTGACGCGGGGGCGGCGGAAACGGGCAAGGAGTGAGTCCCGGGGCCGAGAGGGAGCGTAGACGGCCGTGGCGCGTGGTCGGGTGGGCTCTCCTGGTAGCCGGTGCCGTGCTCGCGGGGTTGCTCGCCCAGGGCGTGGGCCTGCCCGCGGGATGGCTCGTCGGCCCGATGCTCGTCGCGATCGTCGCGGCGCTGGCGTGGCCGGAGCACCCGATGGTGCCGCGCTGGGGACGTCCGGCGTCGCTGGCCGTCGTCGGGGGATTGCTCGCCGCCACATTCAGGCCCTCGGTGCTTCCCCTCATCGCAGCCAACTGGCTCCCCGTGTGCCTCGTGGTAGCCGGCACCCTGGTCTTGAGCCTCGCGGCCGGGATGCTGCTGGCCCGGATTGCCGGGCTCGACCGTAAGACCGCTGCCCTGGGCACGCTCCCCGGCGCCGCGTCTGGCATGCTCGCCATGAGCGCCTCCCTCGGCGCGGATCCACGCCTCGTCGCCGTGATGCAGTACACGCGCGTGGTAGTGGTCGTCTTCTCCGCCGCGCTGGTCTCTCGCCTAGGGCTGGTGCCGGGGTCCGTACCACAGGAGATCTCCACCCGGGGGTTGCAGGCGTCCTCCGGAGGGGCGGCCCTGATCCAGAATCCCTGGCTGGTCTACGTCCTGACCGCGCTCGTGGCGGGGCTCGGGGTCTGGGCGGGGACGCGCCTGAAGCTGCCGGCGGGGGCGCTGCTGGGCCCGCTCATCCTCGGCGTCGGCCTGGAGGAGCTCGGCGTCATGCACCTCTCCTGGCCGCCGGGCGTGCCGCAGGTGGCATTTCTCGTCCTCGGCCTGTGGGTCGGCCTGCTCTTCGACCGGGCATCCATAAAGAGGGCCGGACGGTTGCTCCCCATCGTTCTGGCCTCCGCTGCGGGTCTCGTGATCGCCTGCGCCGGTCTGGGATGGGTCCTCACCGCGCTCACCGACATCGACGGCCTCACCGCCTACCTCTCTACGACGCCGGGTGGGATCGACTCGGTCGCGATCATGGCCCTCGGGAGCGGGGCCGACGCCCCTCTGGTCCTCGCAGTACAGATGCTGCGCCTCTTCGCCGTGATACTAGCCGGCGCTCTCCTCGCACGC
>JBJMIY010000092.1:0-11250 GCA_045806605.1 Rubrobacteraceae bacterium | reverse complement strand
GGCGCCGTCGGAGGTGTGGCGGACGTCTATCAGCTCGTCGTTGTCGGCCAGGTTGATGGCGATAATCCCCTCGTTCTTCAAGGGCGTGTTGTACTCCATAAAGGCCGTCTTCTTCACTATACCCTTGCGGGTGGCGAAGAGGAGGTACTGGGCCTCCTTGAACTCCTTGGTCTGGATGACCGCCGCTATCGTCTCCCCCTGGGCGAGCGGCAGGAGGTTTGCTATGTGCCTGCCCTTCGCTGTGCGGCCCATGCGCGGGAGCTGGTGGACCTTGAGCCTGTACACCTTGCCCTTGTTGGTGAAGAAGAGCATGAAGTGGTGCGTCGTTGTGATGAAGAGGTGCTCGATGTAGTCGCCCTCTTTGAGCTCCATCCCGGCGACGCCAACACCGCCGCGGCCCTGCTTGCGGAACGTGTTGACGGGCACGCTCTTGAGGTATCCGCCGTTGGAGATAGAGATCACCATCTCTTCCTCGGCGATGAGGTCCTCTATCTCGAAGTCAGCGCCCTCCTCGGCGGTGATCTGGGTGCGCCTTTCGTCGGCGTAGGCGGCCCTTACCTCGAGGAGCTCCTCCTTGATGATCTCGTAGATCTTGGCCTCGTCGGCCAGCACGCTCTCGAGGTACTCGATCTTCTCGAGGAGGTCCCTGTGCTCCTGCTCGACCTTCTGCCTCTCCAGAGCCGTCAGGCGCTGCAGCCTGAGGTCGAGAATAGCCTGCGCCTGGCGCTCGGAGAGCTTGAAGGCCTTCATCAGGTTCTTGCGCGCGGTCTCCACGGAGCGGCTCTTGCGGATGATCGCCACTACCTCGTCCAGGTTGCCGAGGGCTATGAGCAGCCCTTCGAGGATGTGCGCCCTTGCACGAGCACGCTCGAGCTCGTAGCGCGTCCTGCGGGTGACCACCTCGAACTGGTGGGCTATGTAGTGCTTGAGGACCTCTCTGTAGGAGAGCGTCCTGGGAACGCCGTCCACGAGCGCCACCAGGTTCACCCCGAAGCTCTGCTGCATCTGGGTGTGCTTGTAGAGGTTGTTGAGGACGACCTTCGGCACCGCCTCGCGCTTGAGCTCGATGACTATGCGCATACCGTTGCGGTCGGACTCGTCGCGCAGGTCGGAGATGTCGGTGAGCTTTCGCTCCTTGACCAGCTCGGCTATCTTCTGCAGGAGGTAGCTCTTGTTGACCTGGTAGGGGATCTCGGTTACCACGATCTGGGTCCGGTTCCCCTTTATCTGCTCGGTATGCGCCTTTGCCTGCACCCTGACGGAGCCGCGCCCGGTCTCGATGGCGTCCCTGATGCCGCGCAAACCGACGATGACACCTCCCGTCGGGAAGTCCGGCCCCTTGATGTGCCTGGCGATATTCTTGTCGTCGAGGTCGGGGTCGTCGATGAGCGCCACGGTCGCGTCCACGACCTCGCCGAGGTTGTGCGGCGGGATCTTGGTCGCCATCCCGACAGCGATGCCGTCGGAGCCGTTGACGAGCAGGTTCGGGAACCTCGCGGGCAATACCTCGGGCTGGCGCTGGCTCTCGTCGAAGTTGGGGACGAAGTCCACCGTGTCGGAGCTTATGTCCCTGAGCATCTCGGTCGCCATCCGCATCAGGCGCGCTTCCGTGTACCTCATCGCCGCCGGCGGGTCGCCGTCCACGCTCCCGAAGTTCCCCTGACCGTCCACGAGCGGGTAGCGCATCGAGAAGTCCTGCGCCAGCCTGGTTAAAGTGTCGTAGACGGCCGAGTCGCCGTGCGGGTGGTACTTGCCGATGACCTCGCCGACGACCGTCGCGCTCTTGCGGTAAGGCCGGTTCGGCTGGAGGCCGAGGTCGTGCATAGCATAGAGCACGCGCCGGTGCACCGGCTTGAGGCCGTCGCGCACGTCCGGTAGGGCGCGCGAGACGATCACGCTCATCGCGTAGGAGAGGAACGAGTCCTTTATCTCGTCTTCTATGTTGTGGGGACGTATGTTCCCCGAAAAAGTATCAAGCATCGTCTTCCCTCGAAATGTCGTTCTTGATAGTCAGGTATTCCTCCCGCCTCTTGCGCCGGACATCAGATCGGTATCGACGGCCTCGAAACCGTCCATCCAGGCTACGCATCCAGGTTCTTGACCTCGCGGGCGTTCGCCTCGATGAACCGCTTTCGCGGCTCGACCTTGTCGCCCATGAGGTCCGTGAAGAGCTCGTCGGCGACCGCCGCCGACTCCACCGTGACCTGCAAGAGCGTCCTGTTCTGCGGGTCCATCGTCGTCTCCCACAGCTGGTTCGGGTTCATCTCCCCGAGGCCCTTGAAGCGACCGATGCTGGCGTTGCCGTTGGCGCTCAGGCGCGTCAGCGTCTCCTGCAGCTCCCGGTCGTTGTAGACGTAGTAGTCCTTGCGCTGGTGCGTGATCTTGTAGAGCGGCGGCTGCGCTATGTACACGTAGCCGGCCTCGATCAGCTCCTTCATGTTTCGGTACAGGAAGGTCAGCACCAGCGTACGGATATGACTCCCGTCCACGTCGGCGTCGGTCATTATGATGACCTTGTTGTAGCGGGCCTGCTCTAGGTCGAAGGTCTCCCCCACCCCGGCGCCTATGGCGCTGATCATGGCCTGTATCTCGACGTTGGAGAGGACCTTGTTGATATTGGCCTTCTCGACGTTGAGGATCTTGCCCCGCAAGGGCAGTATCGCCTGGAAGTTCCGTTCCCTGCCCTGCTTCGCGCTACCACCAGCCGAGTCGCCCTCGACTATGTACAGCTCGCTCCTCGCAGGGTCCTTGGAAGAGCAATCCGCCAGCTTGCCCGGCAGCGTCGAGCTCTCCAGATACCCCTTGCGGATAGTGTCTCGCACCTTCCTCGCGGCCTGGCGCGCCCTCGCAGCCTGCAGCGCCTTGTTGATGATCGCCTTCGCCTCGGCGGGACGCTCCTCGAGGAACTCGGCGAGGAAGCGGTTCGTGGAGCTCTCCACGAGACCCTTGATCTCGGTGTTGCCGAGCTTGGTCTTGGTCTGTCCCTCGAACTGCGGGTCCCTCAACTTGACCGAGATGACGGCCGCGAGCCCCTCCCTTATGTCGTCGCCGGTGAGGTTCTCCTCCTTCTCTTTGAGGAGCCCCTTCCCGCGCGCGTAGGCGTTTATAGTCCTCGAGAGCGCAGCCCTGAAGCCCGAGAGGTGCGCCCCGCCCTCGTGCGTGTTGATGTTGTTGGCGAAGGTGAAGACAGAGTCCTGGAAGCCGCTGTTCCACTGCATCGCGACCTCGACGTCCCCTACCCCCTCGTCCTCGCGCTGGAAGTAGAAGACGGTCTTGTGCACCGGGTCCTTGGCCTCGTTTATGTGCGCCACGAAGTCCCTGATGCCGCCCTCGTACTGGTAGGCGACCTCCCGGCCCTCCTCGCGCTCGTCGATCAGCCGGATCTTCAACCCCTTGTTGAGGAAAGCCGACTCCCTGAAACGGCGGCTCAAGGTGTCGAAGGAGAGCTCGACGGTCTCCGTGAAGACCTCCGGGTCGGGCCTGAAGCTGATCGTGGTTCCCGTCCCCTCGCCCCTCTTGAGCTTGCGGGCCCTGGCGAGATCTCCCTTCGGGAAGCCGCGCTCGTAGCGCTGGGTCCAGACGTGGCCCTCGCGCCGGATCTCCATCTCCAGCCACTCGCTAAGCGCGTTGACGACCGAGGCGCCCACGCCGTGCAGCCCGCCGGAGACCTTGTAGCCCTGGCCGTCGAACTTGCCGCCGGCGTGCAGCGTTGTCATGATGACCTCCGCCGCGGACTTTCCGTACTTGTCCATCTTGCCCACCGGCATCCCGCGCCCATCATCCGAGACGGAGACGGAGTTGTCCCCGTGGACAGTCACCAGGATCTCCGAGCAGTGCCCCGCCAGAGCCTCGTCTATGGAGTTGTCCACGATCTCCCACACGAGGTGGTGCAACCCGCGCGGCCCCGTAGAGCCGATGTACATGCCAGGCCGCCGCTTGACGGCCTCGAGCCCCTCCAGAACCTGGATGGAGCTTGCATCGTAGGTGCTCTTGGAGCGCTTGGACGCCGCTTTAGTCCCCAAAAAGGACCCTCCTCGTCTTATAATCTGCTGTGGCTGCGAAAACGTTCTTATCGATAAAGGCTCGCACCCCAAGATTGTAACACATCTTGTGCGCTTTCCAACCCCTCTTGGCAGCGTTTGCCGCTTATTTAAGCCATTTCCGGCGACGCCGCCCTAGTTTCGAACACCACCGCTTGTAGTCTCCGAGACGGCACCACCAGATATGCGTACGACGTGTGCTCTCTCCCGTATCTCCTCGTCGAAATAATCGAGGTTGGTGGTGGTGATGACGGCCTGGGTGCTCTCGAGGAAATACCCTGCCAGATACTCGCGGCGGCGCTCGTCGAGCTCGCTCATGACGTCGTCGAAGAGCAGTATGGGGTCTTCCCCTACCTCTTCCCTCACGTGGTCGCGTGCGGCGAACTTGAGCGCGAGCGTCGCGAGCCGCTGCTGGCCCTGTGAGCCGTAGGTCGTCAGGTTCACCCCGCCAAGCAGCACCTCGAAGTCGTCCCGGTGCGGTCCGACCGAGGTGGTGCCACGCTCGATGTCGGCGCTGTGCGCCTCTCTGAGCGCCTCTGCGTACTCGTCGAGGGGCGCGCTATAGGAATAGCGGATCGTGGCCTTCTCGGGGCCGTATAGGGCCCTTAGAGAGGCTCCGAAGTACGACTCGAGGGGCACTATGGCCGCCGAGCGGCCCTCCAGGACCGTCCGGCCCAGCTCGACGACCTTCTTGTCCCAGGTCGAAAGGGTGCGCTTGGAGGAGAAACCGTCCCTGATACGCCTGAGGAGCTGGTTGCGTTGCTGGACGGCTTTGGCGTACTCGATGGCGGCCCTGGCGTAGGATGGGCGAAGGGTGGAGAGCAGGCCGTCGAGGAACTCCCTGCGGTCTGCCGGGGCTCCTTTCACGATGCGTATATCGTCGGGGAAGAAGGTCACTACCCTCACCCCCGCTCCGCCGGCGGCGTAGTTCGTGAGCGAGGGCGCGGGGGCGCCGTCGACGGACAGGCGCTTCTTCTGGCCCGGGGCGTAGCCAACGGCCACCGCGCGTTCGCCGGATCCCCCGTCGAGGGAGATCCTGGCCTCGGTGCGGGCGAAGTCCTGTCCCCAGCGTACGACCTCGGGGTCGTTCGGAGTGCGCGGCGAGGAGCCGGTGACGGCGAAGGAGATCGCCTCGAGCAGGTTCGTCTTTCCCTGCGCGTTGTCGCCGACGACGACGTTGAGGCCAGGGGCCAGGATAACGGTGTCGTCGGGGTAGTTGCGGAAGTTGACGAGCCTCAAAGCCCGCAGGTAGGGGGTCAACGGACCTCCAGGCGCTCGTCCCCCACCTCGACCACGTCGCCCTCTTTAAGCCTGCGGCCGCGACGCGTCTCGACCTCGCCGTTCACCCTGACCTCTCCGCCCTGGATCACGACCTTCGCCTCGCCGCCGCTCCCCACCAGGTCAGCCGCCTTTAGCGCCTGGCCGAGCGTCATGCCGGAGGACGGTTGCACGAGCGACGCCCCTAGCTCAGGGACGGGTCGCGCATGGGCATGATCAGATACAGGAAGTCCGGCTCCTCCTCGCCGTCCACGCCCGGCACTATGAGGCCGGGCTTGAGCGCCTCGTTGAGCTTGAAGACTACCTTCTCTGTGTCTATGGCCGAGACGCCGTCCAGGAGGTAGCCAGGATTGAAGGAGATTAGGAAGTCGTCCTCGCTCGTCGCCGGCAAGCGCTCGTGGGCCTCCCCAACCTCGCCGTTGCGCACTATCACCTCGACCGAGCCACTCGAGAACGACAGGCTAACCGGGACCGGCGGCGTCTGGCGCTGGGCGAAGAGGTTGACGCGCCGTAGAGTGCCCATCAGGTCCTCGCGGTTCACCGAGATCTCGCGCTCGAACGTGGTCGGCAATAACCGCCGGTACTCGGGGAAGTTGCCGTCGATGAGACGCGTGCCGAACAATACGTCTCCGATCCTGAAGAGCGCCTGGTTCTCGGAGAGCGAGACCTCGACCTCGTCTTCCCCCTCGGAGCCGAATATGCGAGCTACCTCCTGCATCGCTCGCGCCGGTATGATCGCCTCCCTCGAGCCCTCGAACGCAGTAGTCGCCAGCTCCGTCTCCTTTATGCTGAGGCGGTACGAGTCCGTCGTCACCATCCTCACCCTGTTCTCCTCGAAGCTTATGAGGATGCCCGTCAAGACAGGCCGCGTCTCGTCCCTCGAGTAGGACCGCGACACCTTCTCGACGGTCTCGACGAGAAGGTCCCCGGACATTCTGAACGCGGCCTCGGCGTCGAACCCAGGCAGCTGCGGGAAGTCGTCGGCCGCATATGCCCTGATGCGGTACTCGTTCTCTCCGGCCGCAAGCCTGACCGTCCCCCCCGAGTCGTCATGCTCCAGCGAGAAGCTCCCACCCGGAAGCGATCGCACGATGTCGTTGAAGATCCGGGCCGGGATGACGACCCTCCCCTCCTCCTCGACCTCCGCCGGTGACGACGTCTGGATGGAGATCTCCATGTCCGTCGCCGATAGCCTTACCACGCCGTCACCCGCCTCGAGGAGTATCCCTCCGAGCAACTGGATCGTGGATCTCGCAGAGACCCCGCGAGAGACAAGAGCAAGCTTCTTGCCAAAGGTCTCCGTGTTGCAAACAGCCCTCATACAGCCTCCTTCCTCCCCTTATTATTACTACTTAACCCTATATTTATTAGATTATTAATAATAATAAGGGCTGTGGATATGTGGATAACCCGCCAGATTTTCCTTACCTAAGCCAAAAACCCGCCACCTGGCCTGTGGACAGAATTGTGGATAAGTCCCGCTATCCTGTGGATAGATTGTGGATAAGTGACGAGTTATCCACAACCTCAAGTTATCCACAGTTCTTTCCACAGGTTTATCCACAGATTCGACCCCTGTTATCCACAGGTTTATCCACAGATCCGGCACCCCGCAGCGACCGACTTTTCCACAGCGCGCCCGAGTTATCCACAGATTCTGTGGATAACTCCGCGAATCTGTGGATAGATCCGGAATCACTTATCCACATTCCGGCTCCGGCTTGTGGATGGGCTGTGGACAGAATACGCGTTAAATGCTTATTCGGTGTTACAAAGTACCTACCCTGGGGGGAAGGGGTAAAAGGTGGTACGAAGGTCAACGCTTGCTTTTGATCTGGTGGGTGATCTCGTGTATCTGGGAGAAGGCGTCGCGGTCACTGTTGATGAGGTTACCTATCTTGGAGGTGGCGTGCATGACGGTGGAGTGATCGCGACCTCCGAACGCCTTACCGATCTTGGGAAGTGACTCGTCGGTGAGCTCGCGCGAGAGGTACATGGCGACCTGGCGTGGGTAGGCGAAGTTCTTCGAGCGGCTCTGGCCGACGAGTTCTGCTCTGGAGATACCGAAGTAGCGGCAGACCTCGTGCTGGATGAGCTCGATGGGGATCTCACGGTACGCCTGATCCGGCAGGATATCTCTCAGGACCTCCTCGGCCAGAGCGACGGTCACCTGTCTCCCGTAGAGCGAGGCGTAGGCGAGGATGCGCACCAGGGCGCCTTCGAGTTCGCGGATGTTCGTCGAGACCTTCGAGGCGATGAACGTGAGGACCTCGTCGTCGACCTCGAGGCGGTCCATGATTGCCTTCTTGCGCAGGATGGCGATCCGCGTCTCGAGGTCGGGAGGCTGGATATCGGTTACCAGCCCCCACTCGAACCTGCTCACAAGCCGGTTCTCGAGGGTCTGAATGTACTTGGGGTGCCTGTCGGAGGCGATGACGATCTGCTTGTTCTCTTCGTAGAGCGCGTTGAAGGTGTGGAAGAAAGCCTCCTGGGTCTCCACCTTGTTCTCCAAGAACTGGATGTCGTCCACGAGGAGCACGTCGTTCTCGCGGTAGCGCTTCTGGAACTCGAGGGGCGCGTTGTCTCGCATCGAGTTGATGAAGTCGTTGGTGAACTGCTCGCAGGTAACGTAGCGGACGCGCATGCTCGGGTCTTGATCCTCGACGTAGTGACCCACGGCGCGCAGGAGGTGCGTCTTTCCCAGCCCAACTCCCCCGTAGATGAAGAGCGGGTTGTAGACGAGGCCAGGTGTCTCCGCCACCGCGAGCGTCGCCGCGTGGGCGAACCGGTTGCCGGCCCCGATGACGAAGGTGTCGAACGTGTACTTGGCTTTGAAAGACCTTGGCGTCCGCGCGTTCAGCACCGACTCCGCACCTTCGGTGGTGGCGCCGTTTCCGTTACCCACCCGGCTCCCAGCTTCTCCGACGCTCACGACCAGCGAAGCGTTCCGGCCGAGCACCGAGTCGAGGGCCTCCTCCAGCAGCGGGCGGAAGCGGCTCTCGATGTACTCTTTGGCGAACGTGTTGGGGACCGAGATCTCGAGCTGGTCGTCGTAGAGATCTACTGGCCTTATCCCTTCGAACCAGACCCGCAATGAAGAGACATCTATGTGTTCGGAGGCCCGATCTAGCACCTCGGTCCAGATCTGGTCTACGTCGCTCTCCACTGCCTACCTGACCCAGGTGCTGACTATGGCCTCTACGTAATCCTCCCCGAGTGGGCTGATGACTCGCTTGCCCGATTCGTCCGTGATCACGAGACCGTGCTCCTCGAGTACCGACAGGTCGCGGTAAGCGGTGCTGACGCTTATCTCCAGCTGCTCGGCCACCGTCGAAGGCCCGACCTCTCCGCACTCCAGCACCGTGATCAAAACCTTCTGCTGCCTCTCCGAGATGTTCATCCGGGGTACCCCATCAAGGTAGCGCCGCGCCGGCTGCGAAGGCTCCCTCTCTTTTCGAGAGTCCGCATCGCCAGTCACGGATATCGTCGCCACGGTGCCGCCGCCGATGTTGTCTTCGATCGTCACCGTCCCCCCCACCTTCTCCGCCTCAGCCCTGGCGATGCCAAGCCCCGCGCCGACGCCCCGGATGTCGCGCAGCGCCTCCGGCGTGGCCCCGGAGAAGCCGAACTCCATCGCCCGGTCTTTGTGCTGCACCCCTGGTCCCTTGTCCGAGACCCGCACGACGTTGCCGCCGTCGAGAACGGAGATAACCACGCCTCGGTAATCGGCGTGTACGAGGTTCTCTAAGACCTCGCGAACCGACTCCTCGGGCACCTTCCCCCCCACCGCCCTTACTTCGTCCATCACCAGCCTGGTGAATTTGGCCGTAGCAGACCCGGGGTTCGCCGCCGCGACCTCGGTAACTTCAGGCTCTCCAGATCGCGGATATACCGCGATCCTGACCCCAACGCCCGCGCTCTCCGACTGACCTCGTGTTCGTTCCGTGCGTATCATCCCCAAGCCGGAATTTAGCGCACCCCCGGTCGAGACGCTATAGCGTTTGGCAACAAATGCCAGATTTGCAGGATATTTACGTAGTTATCCACAAAGTTATCCACAACCTGTGGATAACTTGCTGGAAAGCTTGCATTTCGATGCTGCATACACCGGGCACACCCCTGAAACTGGCGACAAATCGTGTCTATGGTAAGTTGAGAGCACTACATTTAGTGCCTCTTTTGCAGCACTTTCCTGATGATACTTCGGCTGGCAGAGCCTTGCTGGACCGATTTTATCGTGGCGGCGTTTGCTGGATGGGTTCCGTGGCTTCGGATATACTCACGAGGTTGTTCGAAGCATCCGGAGTGCCCATAGAGGAGTTATATGAAGCGTACGTACCAGCCAAACCGCCGGAAGAGGGCGAAGACGCACGGTTTTCGCCAGCGCATGAGCACGGTTGGCGGCCGCAGGGTCATCGCCCACCGCCGCCGGCGCGGTCGGCGTCGGCTCGCTGTCTGATCGTTGCCAAGGAGCAAGCGCACTCGCCTGACCGACTCCCCGGAGTTCGAGAGGGTTTACCGGCAGGGCGCCGCTTACAGGGGCAGGCTGTTCTCTGTGCATGCTTTCCCCAACGAGTTCGGGACGCCGCGCCTGGGTCTCTCCGTCTCCCGGAGGGTAGGAAACGCGGTGACGCGCAACGCGGTCAGGCGGAGGCTCAGGGAGGTCTTCCACGCTTCCCTCGACGAACTCCCGGGAAGCTGGGATCTCGTGGTATCGGCACGCCCTGAGGCTGCGGAGGCTGCTCTCGATGAGTTACATCAGGAGTTCGCGAGGTCGCTGCGCAAGCTGGTCGAGTCCGGCAAGCTTTCAGAGACCGGGACGAGGTAGCTGTGTTCAGAGAGGCGGGCATCGCCCTGATCAAAGGCTACCAAGTATTCGTCTCCCCCATGCTCCCGCCGTCGTGCAGGTTCACGCCGAGCTGTTCGCTATACACGCTGCAAGCCATCGAGAAGTACGGTCTGCTAAAGGGTATCCTCATGGGGACCCGGCGGATACTCCGCTGTCACCCGTTCTCTAAAGGAGGATTCGACCCGGTAAAGTGAGTCACGTATTCAACGCCATTGCAGACTTTTTCTCGAAGCTCTTCGACCCCATAGTCAACGTCCTGGGGCAGGTGCTCCTCTACTTCCACGAGGGGCCGCTCGGCGCGCCCTGGTGGCTCTCCATAGCCCTCCTGACTATAGTCTTGCGGGTGATGCTCTTCCCTCTCACCATCAAGCAGGTCAAGAACATGCGGGCGATGCAGGACCTGAAGCCGGAGATGGAGAGGATCCGGGCCCAGTACTCGAACAACCGCCAGAAACAGCAAGAAGAGATAATGAAGCTTTACCAGGAGCGCAAGGTGAATCCCCTCGGGGGTTGCCTGCCGATCCTGGTCCAGATGCCCGTCTTTATCGGCATTTTCTACGTCATACGCCAGTTCGGAGGCTACACGGTCGGCGGCCGGACGGTGCCCCCTACCGAACCGTCCTTCCACGACGGCGGAATCATGTGGTTCCAGAATCTATCGGCCGCCGACCCTCTCCACATCCTCCCGATCGTCTCGGCTCTGACCATGCTTGCGGCCACCGAGATTACCGCGAAGAATATAGACCCTCAGCAGCGCTGGCTGATGCGGTTGCTCCCGATCGGCATCACTATCTTCTTGTTCAACGTCCCCGCCGGCCTGTTCGTCTACTGGATCACCTCGAACCTGGTTACCCTGGTCCAGAATTACGTGATATACCACCATGGCCCCGGCCGGCGCCCGCCGGGCTGGGAACCCCAGAGCCTGTTCCCGAAACTTGGCGGTTCCGGCGACGGGGACCGTGCGCCAGATAACGGCAGGCAGACGGGCGGTGGATCCGGCAGCCAGGGACAGCAGGCGACCGCAAACGGCGGCGCCGCGAAGTCCGCGAAGAGAAGGCGCAGAAAGAAGAAAAAGAAATGACC
>JBJMIY010000091.1:0-4171 GCA_045806605.1 Rubrobacteraceae bacterium | reverse complement strand
CGTCGATAACCTGTAGTATCTCGGACGTGTCAGTATGCCAAGAAGGAGGGCGATGGAGACCTACGACCGTCACCGGCTGGAGCGCCACGCCCGCCGGATCGAGGAGCTGAGGCTCTGGCGCAACGCCTGCGAGAGCGCTGTGAAGGGCTGGCGCTTCTCAGCCGGGGAAGAAGCGGGTGCTTCCGGGAAGACGCACGATATCGAGCCCGGCGACTTCTGGCCGGAGCTCGGCATCCCGGTCAACCTCTCGGCCCGCACGAATGTCCCAGAGGAGTGGGCGGGTCTCCCCGTGGAGCTGGAGCTCTGGCTCGGCGGTGAGGGGTTCGTCGAGATTTCGGCCGGCGACGGCCGTACAGCGAGCGGCCTCAACCCCTTCCACCGCAGCTTCCCCGTGCTGGACAAGGCGCGAGGCGGGGAGGAGGTAGGCATCGAGGCCGAGGTAGTCTCGAAGGGCCCGTTCGGCTCGAACTTCTCGGAGCCGCGTCTCGAGCGGGCGCAGCTCGTGGTGCCCGAGACGGAGACGCGGGCGCTGGAGCGGGACCTCACGTCCATCTTCGAGGCCTGTGCCGCGCTCGACGACCATGAGGCCGTGCCGCACCTGCTCGACGTACTCGACGCCGCGGCCGCCGTGCTCTCTGAAGCCTGGCCGACCGCGACCGGCATCACCCTCACCCGCTACCTCGAGGGGTACGTCAACCCCATAGGCAACGCGGCGCAGAGCCTGCCGCCGCACTACGCCGAGAAGGCCCTCGACATCAACCGGATGCTCGGCGAGCCCTGGAGCCTGCCGCAGGCCCCCGAGCCCCTCGGCCCGCTCCCCGGCGAGGCGCGGGGGGCCGTGCGCAAGGCGCGCCGGGTAGTCGCTGAGTGCCTCGCGCGCATCAAAGAGGAGTACCCGCCCGTCGGGAGGCTCGCGCTCACAGGCCACGCGCACCTGGACCTCGCGTGGCTCTGGCCCCTCGAAGAGACGCGGCGCAAGGCGAGGAGGACGTTCGCGAGCGTCCTCGGGCTCATGGACCGCTACGAGGGCTTTACCTTCAACCAGTCCTCGGCCCAGCTCTACGAGTGGGTCGAGCAGGACGCGCCCGAGCTCTTCGAGCGGGTAAAGGAGCGCGTCGCGGAAGGGAGGTGGGAGACAGTTGGCGGCTCCTGGGTAGAGCCGGACTGCCAGATCCCCTCCGGAGAGTCTTTCACGCGGCAGCTCTTCTACGGCCAGCGCTACTTCGAGGAGAGGTTCGGACGCCGCACGAGTGTGGCCTGGTTCCCCGACACCTTCGGTTACTCGCCGGGCCTCCCCCAGCTTCTGCGCGGCGCGGGACTATCCGGCTTCTTCACGTACAAGCTCAACTGGAGCGAGACCAACCGCTTCCCCCACGACCTCTTCGTGTGGGAGGGCATAGACGGCAGCCGCGTCGTCGCTCACACCTTCGAGAACCCCGGTACGGACTACAACGGCGACATCACCCCTATCGACCTGTACGGCACGTGGCGCAACTTCAAGGGCAAGCGCAACTTCAGGGAGAGCCTGTTCTCGTTCGGCTGGGGCGACGGCGGCGGCGGTCCGAGCGAGAAGATGCTCGAGAACTACGACCGGCTCAAGAGCTTCCCGGCGATGCCCCGTCTGAGAATGGCCCGCGTGGACGGGTTCTTCGCCTCGCTCCCGCAGGACGGCCTCCCCAGATGGGCCGGCGAGCTCTACCTCGAGCTCCACCGCGGCACCCTGACCACCCAGGCGAAGGTCAAGAAGCTCAACCGCCAGGCCGAGCACCGGCTCCTCGAGGCGGAAGCCTTCGCCACGATGGCGGCTTTGAGCGGCAGGCCATACCCGGCGGAGGAGCTCGAGCGGCTGTGGAAGGTGCTCCTCTTGAACCAGTTCCACGACATCCTGCCGGGGACCTCGATTTCCGAGGTCTACCAGGACGCCCACCGCCAGCTCGAAGAGACGGTAAGCGGCGCCAAGAGGCTGCGTGACGAAGCCCTGCACACCCTGGCGCAGGGGACGGCTGGCGCGCAGAGAAGCGTAACCGTGGCCAACGCCGCCCTGCACCCGAGACCCCTCACGGTGCTCCTGCCGGCGGAGCCGGGGATAACGCCCGCCGACGCGAAGGGCAGACCCCTGCCGGCTCAGAAGACCGCCGGCGGTCTCCTCGTCCACGCTCCGGACCGCGAGGTGCCCGGTCTGGGATGGGTCTCGCTGGCGCTGCGCGACGAGACGCAGGACGCCTCCTCGGCAGGGAGCGCATCCGGTGTCGAAGCCGGGGAGGCCGGGGGAGGGGCCTTCATCGAGAACGAGTTGCTGCGGGTGGAGATCTCCGCCGGCGGCAGCCTCGGGCGTGTCTACGACAAAGAGGCAGAGCGCGAGGTGCTCGATGGAGCCGGGAACCAGCTCTGGGCGTACGCGGACAAACCGCCCAACTGGGACGCCTGGGACGTAAACGAGGACTACGAGATGGAAGGGGAGGAGGTCCCTGGAGCCTCCAGTGTCGAGGTCGTGGAAGCCGGGCCCCTGCGCGGCGCGGTCCGCGTCGAGCGGCGCTTCCGGGGCTCCAGGATCTCCCAGACCTACAGGCTGCTTTCGGCCTCGAGGCGCCTGGACGTCGACACGCGCGTGGACTGGCGCGAGCGGCAGGTGCTGCTGCGGGCGCTCTTCCCACTGAACGTACGCTCCCACGAGGCGACCTTCGAGACTATGTACGGCGCAGCCAGGCGTCCGACCCACCGCAACACCTCGTGGGACGAGGTGCGCTTCGAGGTCAGCGCCCACCGCTTCGCCGACCTCTCCGAACCGGGCTACGGCGCCGCTATCCTGAACGACGGCAAGTACGGCCACAGCGCCAGAGACAACGTTCTGGGCATCAGTTTGCTCCGGAGCCCCCTCTACCCCGATCCGCTCGCCGACAAAGGCGAGCACCGCTTCATCTACAGCCTCCTCCCGCACTCCGGGAACTGGACGGAGGCCGGGGTGGCGCGGGAGGCGTTCTCACTCAACAGCCCGCTCGTCGTCGGAGAGGGCGGGGGAGAGCCCGCAGGCTACGGGCTGGTCGCGACGGAAGGTGTGGAGCTCGCGCTCGGGAGCCTCAAGCGGGCGGAGGACGGACGCGGCGTGATCCTGCGCCTCTACGAGCCGCACGGCAAGCGCGGGCGCGCGACCCTGCGGTTCGCCTTCGGCGCCTGTAGCGTCGAGAGGGCCAACCTGCTCGAGGAGCCGGAGGGAGCTGTCGAGACCAGAGAAGGCGAGGTCCGGCTCGACGTGCGGCCGTTCGAGGTGCTCACCCTGCGCGTGCTGCCCGAGGCGGGATAGAATAGTTGCAAACGGGCTAAGGGAAGGGGCGCGAGCATGGAGCATCGGCGGCTGGGCCGGCTGGGACGGGAGAACTCGGTCCTGATCTTTGGCGGGGCCGCGCTCGCGGAGGTAACAGAGGAAGAGGCAGATAGTGCTATCTCGCTCGCGCTCGAGGCCGGGGTAGACCACTTCGACACGGCGGCGGACTACGGCGACTCCGAGCTGCACTACGGTCGCTGGATGCCGGAGATCCGGGACCAGATCTTCCTCTCCACCAAGACGGGCGAGCGCGACGGGGACGCTGCCAGGCGCCAGATCGAGGCGTCTCTAGAGCGCCTGCAGGTTGACCGCGTGGACCTGATCCAGCTTCACGCCGTCGGCGACCTCGAGGACCTCGACCGCGCCACCCGCTCCGGCGGCTCGCTCGAATCCGCCGTCGAGGCGCGTGAGGAGGGCCTCGGCGGCGCGGTCGGAATAACCGGCCACGGCCACGAAGCCCCGGCGACGCACCTCGAAGCCCTGCGCCACTACCCGTTCGACACGGTGCTTACGCCCTGGAACTACATCCTCTCCACGGACGAGAGCTACAGCCGCGACTTCGAAGCGCTCGTCGAGGAGATAGAGCGCCAGGACGCGGGCCTCATGACTATAAAGACCGTCTCGCGGCGTAACTGGCCTGAGGGGGACCCACTGGAAGGCCAGCGGCGGGCGACCTGGTACGAGCCGTTCGAGGAGCAGGAGTACGTAGACGCGGCGGTCTCGTTCGTGCTGGCGCGCGAGGAGATCACGGGTATACCGATGGTCGGAGACACCAGTCTGATAGAGACCATGATCGAGGCCGAGAGGCGCCGGATGCCACTCGAAGAGGCCGAGGAAACCCTAGCCAGG